>JAYTFI010000608.1:0-4559 GCA_043734485.1 Acidimicrobiales bacterium
ATCACGATCAAAGCTGTCGGGGAGAAGGCGTCGCGCATTCCTGGCCTGAGCGCCAGTACCACGACGACGACAACCACTACCTCGTCGGCGGACACCACGGCCGCGTAGAGCTGTCCGCCGCCCCGCCTGCCCGCCCGCAACCCACCCCTGTACCCACCCTGTTCCCACCGCGATGAGATTGAGGTTCCGCCGCATGTCCACCCCCACCCCCCAGGCCCCCGCCACCGACGGATCGAGCCCGAAGACGCAGCACTTCGACGGCCCGCCGCCCATGGTCATAGACCCTGAGAAGACGTACACCGCCACGATGGTGACGTCGATGGGCGAGCTCACGATCGCCCTCGACCCGATCGGCGCACCGAAGACCGTCAACAACTTCGTGTTCCTGGCCCGCTACCGCTACTACGAGGGCGTGATCTTCCACCGCATCATCCAGGGCTTCATGTGTCAGGGCGGCGATCCGGACGGCCGCGGCACGGGTGGCCCGGGATACAAGTTCGCCGACGAGCTCCCGAAGCCGGGCCGCTACGAGATCGGCTCCATCGCCATGGCGAACTCCGGGCCGAACACCAACGGCAGTCAGTTCTTCTTGATCAGCGGCCGCAGCGGCGTCGGCCTGCCGCCGAGCTACTCGCTGTTCGGCAAGATCGTGAAGGGCCTCGACGTGCTCGACGCAATGGAGAAGGTGAAGACCGGTGGAGGCGACCGTCCGGTCACGCCAGTAGTCATCGAGTCGGTGACGATCACCGAGTCCTGAGGCTGAGACGGAGTTGACGACTCGGCGGGGGGCCTCCGCTCGCCAGCGCCGCGGGCGGTCAGATCGGCCGTGCGTCGAGGTGCGCGATCGGCACATCGGTACCGTTCTCGTGCAGCACAACGGTGCCCGCACCGGCTGACGACCACATCCCTTCGGGGTTCCGCAGTAGTGCGGTTCGCTCGTCGATGAGGGCAACGGTCACCTTCTTGCCGGCGATCTTCAGCGTGCGCTTGGTGCGGGCGGCGGGCCAGGTATCGGCGTGGGGGAGCACGGCGAGATCGCTGATGAGCCCGAGCCCGATGGTGAAGGCTCCGCCGCGCGGGTCGACCATCGGATCGCCGAGCACCATCGCCGCATCGGACGCGGCGGCCAGGACCGCGCCGCTGCGCCAGGCCGCTTCGATAGCGACCCATGCCTGCGTCTCCTTGAGAACGCCGAGCAGGTGCATCGGCGAGTCACCGGCGATGTAGACGAAGCGGGCGTCGCGGATCATGGCCACGAGCGCCGGATTCTCAGCGTCGCGGCGGTTGAGCACCGGACAGTTGACGACCGTGCCGCCGACCGGGGCGAACCACTCCCTCGCCTGTTCGATCAGCCGGTCGGGATGCTCGAACGCCGCCGCAGTAGGCAGGACCAGCACGTCGGTCCCCCCGCTTGCGGCGAGAAGGTCCGCGTCGAAGGTGCATCCTTCCTGCCAGGGTGAACCGCCGATCAGGGCCAGCCATCCGGGCTTGGTCACGAGGGGTTGCCGAACGTTGTGCACATGCGCGGCACGCTATCGGCCGGCAGCAATCCTCAGCGCGCCCGCTGGACGGCGCAGAACGCAGACCGTTGCCGTGGCACTTACTCTGCGCTCTGTGAGCGGCAAGAGCACTCCGGCGACGAAGGTAGCTACTGCCGCGAAGGTCGCTTACACCCTCCACGAGTACGTCCACGATCCGGCTGCTCCCTCCTACGGCACGGAGGCGGCGGACCGGCTCGGCATCGAAGCAGCACGAGTCCACAAGACGCTCCTCGCCACCGTCGAGCGGGCCGGGCGGACGGAACTGATCGTGGCCGTGGTCCCGGTCAACGCGCAGCTTGATCTGAACGCCCTCGCCGCCGCCGTGGGTGCGAAGAAGGCGGAGATGGCCAAGCCTGCGGATGCCGAGCGCATCACCGGCTACGTCCTCGGCGGAATCAGCCCGCTCGGCCAACGGAAGCGCCTTCTCACCGTGATCGACGCCGACGCGCTCGACCATCCGACCGTGTTCGTCAGCGCAGGCCGGCGCGGACTCGAGATCGAGCTGGCCGCAGTCGACCTGGCGAAGCTCACGGGCGGTACGTTCGCCGCGATCGCAAAGCGCGCATAGGAACCCACGTCGTGCGGACTGGCGACGGATTCGCGCCGCCCGGCGCGTTTGCGTCACTGGCAGTCGGTTTCGCGCCGTCCGGAGCGAAACCGACGTGGTGGCGGCCCACGATTGCCTTCTGGGGCGGTTCACGACGAGACTTGCCCCAAATGAGCGAGCCGACCAGCCCCGCGCAGGACCAGCCGAGGTCCGACCAGACGAGGCCCGACCCGCCAGGGCGCGACCTACCGAGGCGTGACCAGCCGTGGGTCATGCGCACCTACTCGGGCCACTCGTCGGCGACGAAGTCGAACGAGCTCTACCGCACGAACCTGTCGAAGGGCCAGACCGGTCTGTCGATCGCCTTCGACCTCCCCACCCAGACCGGCTACGACCCGGACGCGCCCGAGGCCGGAGGCGAGGTAGGCAAGGTGGGCGTGCCGGTCGTGCACCTCGGCCACATGCGCCAGCTGCTCGATCAGATCCCGGTCGAGAAGATGAACACCTCGATGACGATCAACGCGCCGGCCGCCTGGTTGCTGGCCCTGTACATCGCCAACGCCGAGCTGAACGGGGTCGATCCGGCGGTACTGCAGGGAACGACGCAGAACGACATCGTGAAGGAGTACCTGTCGCGCGGCACGTACATCTACCCGCCGGTGCCGTCCCGTCGGCTCATCGTCGACATGGTCGCCTACACGGTGCGCAACGTGCCGAAGTGGAATCCGATCAACGTGTGCTCGTACCACCTTCAGGAGGCCGGGGCCACGCCGACGCAGGAGCTGGCGTACGCGTTGGCGACGGCGATCGACGTGCTCGACGCGGTGCGGGCCAGCGGCCAGGTGCCCGAGGAGGAGTTCGGCGAGGTCGTCGGCCGCATCTCATTCTTCGTGAACGCCGGCATCCGTTTCGTCGAGGAGATGTGCAAGATGCGGGCCTTCGGGCAGCTGTGGGAGCGCATCTGCCTCGATCGCTACGGCGTCACCGATCCGAAGCAACGCCGGTTCCGTTACGGCCTGCAGGTGAACTCGCTCGGACTCACCGAAGCGCAGCCCGAGAACAACGTGCAGCGGATCGTGCTCGAGATGCTCGGCGTCACGTTGTCGCGCGACGCGCGTGCCCGCGCCGTGCAGCTGCCCGCATGGAACGAGGCGCTCGGCCTCCCCCGCCCGTGGGACCAGCAGTGGTCGCTGCGCATGCAGCAGGTGCTCGCCTTCGAGACCGACCTGCTCGAGTACGACGACCTGTTCACCGGCTCGGTCGTGGTCGAGAAGAAGGTGGCGGAGATGGTCGCCGCCGCGCAGGCCGAACTCGACGATGTGCTCGCCCTCGGCGGCGCGTTCGAAGCCATCGGCGAGCTCAAGGCGCGACTAGTCCGTTCGCATACGGATCGAACGCGACGCATCGCCAGCGGCGACCTCAAGGTGATCGGCGTGAACTGCTACACCGAGAGCGCCGAGTCGCCGCTGGGCGGCGCGGACAACATCTTGAAAGTCGACCCTGCAGTGGAGGCCGAGATGATCGCGGACGTCCAGACATGGCGGGCGAATCGTGACGCCGACGCAGCAGCAAAGGCGCTCGACGAGATCCGCCGGGTCGCTCAGTCGGGCGAGAACATCATGCCGGCCAGCATCGCCGCGGCCCACGCGGGCGTCACCACGGGCGAGTGGGCCGGCGCGCTGCGTGAGACGTTCGGCGAGTTCCGCGCCCCGACCGGTGTGGGAGGCGTGATTGGCGGCCGCAGCGACGCACTGACCGCCATCGCCACACGCAACCGGGCGAGGGCCGGCGGACCGCCCAAGTTCCTCGTAGCCAAGCCGGGCCTCGACGGGCACTCGAACGGAGCGGAGCAGCTCGCCGTTGCGGCCCGCGACTCGGGCATGGAGGTGATCTACCAGGGCATCCGCCTCTCGCCCGAGCAGATCGCAGCGGCGGCACGGGACGAGGATCCGGACGTGATCGGCATCTCGATCCTCTCCGGTTCGCACATGCAGCTCGTGCCGTCGGTGCTTCGTGCGCTGGCGGACGTTGGTGTCGACGCGCCCGTCGTCGTCGGCGGCATCATTCCGGAGGAGGATCGTGTTGCCTTGCGGGCCCTCGGTGTGGCTGCGGTCTACACCCCGAAGGACTTCGACCTGGCGAAGATCATGTCGGAGATCAGCGACCTCGCTGACGTGCCTCGCTGACGTGCCTCGCTGTGGGCCAAACGGCTAACGACCGGCTAACGCAAGAACGCAAACACCAGCGCGAACTGACGCGCCGCATCCTTCGGTGGCTTGCCCGCCGCCCCGATCGTCTCCCAGAGTGCGGCCTGCCCGAGGGTCGTCGACACCCACGACACCACGGCACCCCCGAGTAGGAACGTCGGTAGTCCGAGTGCGTTCTTCTTCAGCGTGGGTAGGACGCGCTCCGTGTCGATCCGCGCCCGCCTGCGCATGAACCACTCGGGGCTGCTCTTCGGCGCGTTGGCT
>JAYTFI010000609.1:0-2943 GCA_043734485.1 Acidimicrobiales bacterium
CCGCCCGACTTCATCGGACGCTGGGTGGCCAAGGTCAAAGGTCGTGTCGGGATGTACATCCTCGACAACGAACCCGACCTCTGGGACAGCACACATCGCGATGTGCACCCCGACCCGGTGACCTACGACGAGCTGCTCGAGCGCACCGTGGACTATGCGACTGCGATCCGCAGGAACGATCCGGCCGCGGTCATCGCCGGGCCGGCGTCATGGGGATGGCCCGGCTACCTGTTCTCGGCTGCGGACGCGAAGGCCGGCTTCGACCGGGCACCCGACCGCAAGGCGCATGGCAACGCGGCGTTGCTTCCCTGGTACCTCCAGCAGGTGCGTGCGGCGGAGAAGCGGCTGAACCTCAAGCTGCTCGACGTGCTCGACGTCCACTTCTATCCGCAGGCCAACAACGTGGCCGTGAACGGCGGCGGGGGCGGCACCGACGCCAAGACCGCAGCGCTGCGCCTCCGTTCGACCCGCGCCCTGTGGGACCCGACATACAAGGACGAGTCGTGGATCAACGACAACGTCATGCTCATACCGCGGCTGCAGAAGTGGATCGACGAGAACGCGCCGGGCGTCGGCATCTCGATCGGCGAGTGGAACTTCGGCGGCGAGACCCACATCAGTGGTGGGCTGGCGACGGCCGAGGCGCTCGGCCGCTTCGGCCAGAACGGGGTGACATCGGCGTACTACTGGACCGTTCCGCCGACCGGATCGCCCTCGTACTGGGGCTTCCGGGCCTTTCGTGACGTCGACGGGAAGGGCCTCAAGTTCCTCGACACGTCGGTGGCCACGCAAATGGCCCCCTCGACGTCGCTCTTCGCGTCGACTGACGGTGCCACCACGCAACTCGTCGCGGTGGCCCTCAACCTCGACCCGAACACCGCCTTCGATGCCCGCATCAGTACCCGTAATTGCAAGGGCATCGCTCCGTTCGAGACCTACACGTACGACGGCTCGACGAACGGGTTCACCGCTGCGCCGTCGAAGCCTGCTGACGGCTCCGTGATCCCGGTCAAGATGGCACCACGTTCGATCACGGTGATCCGGGCCGACCTGCGCTGAACGGCTGGCACGGCTGCACTGGCTGGCACGGCTGTACGGCCGTGCGGCGCCCAATCCCTACCCACGAACCTGGAGCGCACAATGCCCGACACCACGACATCGGTCGAGTCCATCATCGCCATGGTCCTCAGCGTCGAGCCCTCGATGCTCGACGACAACAGCGGCCGCGCGACGCTGGACGGGTGGGACAGCCTCGCCCACCTCGACGTCATCAGCGCTCTGGAAGAGACCTTCGACGTCCTGTTCTCAAGCGCCGAGATGCGCGAGCTGACGACCGTCGGCCGACTCCGGGCCGCGCTCGCCGTTCGCGGCGCAACTCCATGATCCCTGTGTCACCGCAATGAACATAGGGGCCGTGCCGTGAGCCTTCTGGAGCGACGGCTGGAGTGGCAGAAGCATGAACGGGCACGTGCCGCGGGAGGTGCTGACGTGTCCATGCGGGTCGGCGTGCTCGCCTCCTTCACCGCCAACCCGATCGCCGCGTACCTCGGCACCGGACTCGAGTCGGCCGGGATGACGGCCGCGGTCGAGGTCGGGCCGTTCGACCAGATCGTCCAGGGTCTGTTAGGCCCGTCGTGCTTCGCCGACGGCGAACCCGACGTGATCGTGGTGTGGCCGCGATTCGAGGACATCTGGGCTCGCGGTGTGGTGCCGCTGCTCGAGGGCGACAGCGACGCTGGGCACGATCAGCTGCTGGACATATGCGCGCGTACGGTAGGGCAGGCCGCGGCCTCTGGCACCACCATGGTGCTCGTCCTCCCCGCAGTACCTGCGCTGCGTCCTCTCGGAGTAGGCGATGCCGGCAGCGTGCATGCCGTTGCCGCGAGCGCAACGCGCACGCGCGAAGCGATGCGGGCGCTCGCCGCAGGCGCCCCCGGGGTGCTCGTGGCCGATGCCGCCGACATCAACCAAGAGCTCGGCCGTCGGAGTGCCGACGATCCACGCCGCATGGCCGCAGCCGCCATCCCATACACGGAGGAGGCGTTCGCGTTCTTCGCCGACCGCCTCGTGAACCTGTTGAGGATCGCCAAGCAGGGAGCGGCCAAGGTCGCTGTCGTCGACGCCGACAACACGCTGTGGGGTGGTGTCGTCGGGGAAGACGGTGCTGCTTCAATCGACCTTGCGGACAACGGGCCGGGCGTGTCCTATCGGCAATTTCAGGGCTACCTTCGTGCGCTGCGCCGAGCCGGTCTGCTGCTCGCGTTGGCCAGCAAGAACAACGAGGACGATGCCTGGGACGGCTTCGCACGCCCGGAGATGGTGCTCGGTCGCGATGATCTTGCGTCGTGGCGGGTGTCGTGGAAGCCGAAGTCGGAGACGATTGCCGACATGGCCGACGAACTGAACATCGGGGTCTCGGCCATGGTGTTCATCGACGATTCCGGTGCGGAGATCGCCGAGGTCGCATCGTCGCTCCCGGAAGTACGCGCGCTTCGTATGCCGGCCGACCCGGCCGGCTGGTTCGACGCCATTGCTGCGAGCGGCCTCCTCGATCGTCTCGCGCCGACGACATCCGATCTTGGCCGCGCCGCCTCGTACAGCCAGGAGACGCAGCGTCGGAAGGTTCGGTCGACGGCGTCAATCGCTGACTACCTGACGTCGTTGGCGCTCGTCGTGAGCATCCGCGTGCCGAGCGCGGCCGACCTCGACCGGGTGGCCCAGCTGATCGCCAAGACGAACCAGTTCACGCTGGGTACGCATCGCCATTCGGCGGCCGAGGTCGCTGTGCTCATGGCCGACACGTCCGTAGCCGTTCGGATCGTCGATGCCCGCGATGCGTTCGGTGACTACGGCGCGGTGGGTGCGTTCGTCGTACGCGGCGCGCTCCTCGACACGTTCGTGCTCAGCTGCCGCGCCATGGGCCGTGGCGTCGAGGACGCGATG
>JAYTFI010000610.1:0-1784 GCA_043734485.1 Acidimicrobiales bacterium
ATCACCACCCGTTCACGGCCCCCGCTGTCGCATGTCGGTGACCTCGCCGACGTGCTCTTCCGGCCCCACAACGAGCACTGGTCGACGCTGCCGATCATCCTGTACCGGGCCATCTTCGGCATCGTCGGGCTGAAGGCGTATTGGCCCTATCTCGTGGTGCTTCTCGCACTTCACTGCGGCGTTGCCGTCCTGCTCGCGAGACGCTTGCACCTGCACGGTGTCTCGGGCTGGATCGCGTTCGCCGTCGTCGCCGTGTTCCTTTTCTACGGCGCCGGTTCGGAGAACATCTTCTGGGCGTTCCAGATGGCGTGGATGGGGTCGGTGGCCTTCGGACTCCTGATGATGGAGGTCGCCGGCGGTGACCGCGTCACCCGAGGTCGTGTCGCGCTGGCCTGGACGTTCGGAGTGGCTGCGCTGGCCTGTTCGGGTGTCGGCATCTCGATGGTCGCAGCAACGGTCCTTGCCGTGCTGTTGCGCCGAGGCTGGCGCGATGCGCTACGGGTTGCGTGTGTGCCGGTGCTCGCCCAGGCGGTCTGGTACCTCAGCTACGGGCGGAGCGCGAACGAGGCGAACCCGATCGACTGGTCGAGCGCCCCCTACCAGTTGGGCAGTTATGCGTGGCGGGCGATCACGAGCACGGTCGACCGCACCGTTGGCCTAGGTGGGATCGGTCCGCTCGCAGTAGTGGTTCTCGTCGCTGTGACGGCGCGAGCAAGCCGGTCATTCGTTGACCGACACGTTGAAGTGCTGTCGCTCGCTGGTGCGTGCGTGGTGTTCCTTGCGCTCGTCGGGCTCGGCCGCGTTGGCATCAACTTCCCGCAGGCGTCGCGCTACAGCTACGTGATCTACGTGCTCGTCGCGCCGCTCGCTGCCGTGCTCGTGCGCGATGCACTGGCGACGTCGGGTGCCGCTCCCCGTTGGATCGCGATCGGGCTGATGGTGCTGACGTTCGGCTACTCGTTCGGCACGCTGAACGACGACGCAAAGACGGAAGGGAAGCTCGAGCGCAAGATCAAACGCAGCGTCGTCGCTGCGTTCGCGGTTGCTCGCTCCGGGTTTGCCGCGCCGAACGCCATTCCCGACCCGTACAGCGGCGACCTCACCATCGCCCGCGTCCGGATGCTCCTTCGCCAGGGAATCGCGCCGAACGGTGAGCCGACCGCGCAGGCGCTCGCCGATGTGATCGCCCGAACGTCGGTCGATATGACCGTGCAGCCCCGCGTGCCGTTGGCCGGTGACGCGCTGGTCATCGCCTCGCTCGGGCGGGTGACGGCACAGCCGATCGAGACGGGTTGCGTCGGGTTCTTCCCGGTCGGGGCCAACCCGCAGTTCTCGCTTCTGCCCCGTCGTCCGGCCTCGATCAAGATCGTCCCGCTCGTCACCGGCAAGATCGTGGTCACGGTCAAGCGCAACGCACGGGCGTCGCCGCCGATCGATTTCAACGTCGTGGCCAACAACCCGGTGTTCGTGAACCTCACCGATCCGCGCAACGAGTACGTCATCGGCATCCCGTCCGACGGCGAGACGAAGGCGTGCGGCATGGGTCAGTCGATCCCGGCCGCGTAGCCGGCCGGCTTTCGCGCGTCGTCTTACGGATCGTCTATTCTGTACGACGTGACGAATAAGGTTGTCCTACGATCGGTGCGTTTGGAGCGTGCACTCGACGATCGGATCGAGCAACTGGCGATCGACCGCGGGTTGACCGTCTCCGCGTTCATCCGGGCCACCCTCGCGGACGTGTCGGAGCGCGACGAGCGCCGACGTCGACTGGAGCGGGCGCTGAC
>JAYTFI010000611.1:0-1667 GCA_043734485.1 Acidimicrobiales bacterium
CAGACGAGCGACTTGTCGCGGCGACGCCCGTAGTTCGCCGCGAGCCGTGGGGCCCGATCGGGCGTCACCGTGAACGCCGTGTCGACCATGCCGAGCGGGTCGAAGATCGTCTGCTGCAGGTACTCGTCGAACGGCTGGCCGGAGATGATCTCAACGAGCGCGCCGCACACGTCGGTGGCGAGCGAGTACATCCAGCGCTCGCCCGGGTGGTAGCGCAGCGGCACCTGAGCGAGTAGGCCGACGAAGGATTCGAGCGTCTCGTCGGTTCGGCGCACGCCGATGCGGTCGTATTCGGCATCGACCGGATCAGGAGCCACGTCGACCCCAACACCGGCCAGTAGCGAGCCGTAGGTGAGGCCGCTGGTATGGCACAGCAGGTCGCGCACCGTCATCGGCCGGTTCGGGGCTTCGAGCTTCATGTCCGCGCCCTCCCCGGACACCCACACCTGATGGTCGCGCCACGACGGGATGAAGCGCGAGACGGGGTCGTTGAGCGAGAAGTGGCCGTGTTCGAGCAGCGTCATCAGCGCCACCGACGTGATCGGCTTGGTCATCGAGTAGAGGCGGAAGATCGTGTCGTCGGCCAATGGCGTCGTCCGTTCGAGGTCCGACTGGCCGAGTGACCGGAGGTAGCCGACGTGACCGTGGCGGGCGACGAGCACCTGGCAGCCGGCGATCTTGCCCGGTTCGATGTAGCGCCGTTCGAGGTGGGCAGTGATGCGCTCGAGGCGGACGGCGTCGAAGCCGCCCGACCCGGGATCGACGACAGGGGGCTCGATGGCGATGGGCATGGGGCGATGCTCGTCCGGCGCCGGCGATCGTCGCAATTCGCGTTTCGATGTCAGCTCGTTGCTCCGAGCTCCCGGCACACGATCTGCGCCTCCTCGATGAACGCCTTCGCCGCCTTTGACTGGTAGCGACCGCTGTGCCACACGAGTCCGATCCGACGCTCGATCTTCGACCCCTCGGCCAGTGGCACGGTGACCACGGGCGGCCCGCCGATGTTGGCCTCCACCGTGAGATGGGCCACGACGGCGCCGCCGAGCCCGACGCCGACGAGGCGTTGCACGGTCAGGTTGTCGTCGGTGCGGAACACGATGTTCGGCATCCGGTCGAGTGCACCGAACGCCTGGTTGAGTCGGGCCGCGCACGGATCGTTCGCACTGGAGCTGATGAGGTCGATGTCGCTCAGCTCCGACAATTCAAGCGACGTCTATGAAGGCGAGGTCGAGCTCGTTCGCCTGGCCGACGAGCGAGACGTCGATGTTCGGCCAGCGCTCCCGGAAGCGGGCCAGCACGGCGGGCAGGATGCGCGTAGCCGAGGCGCTGGCCGGCCTTGGAGAACGAGCTGGTCTGGGCGATGACAACGGTCTTGCCGCCCTGCGTGACCCGGTAACCGACGGTCGTGGGCGGCCCATAGATGGTGAGCGTGGTGGGGGTCTGGCTGTAGATCCAGTGTGCTCGGCCCGGCCCGGCCCGGCGCGGTTCGGGTCGGGGAGGGGGCTGCCGGTTCCGAGGAGGGTGATCTTCACGGCTAGCCGAGCAGCGCGATCAATGTAGACCGCAGCACTCGCGCGGTCCGCGGCTTCGATAGCCCTCGGTCGGTCCGGAGGAGGTCGAACGCCTCGAACGAGGTCAGCACGTCGACCGCGGCCAGCGTGTCCGCC
>JAYTFI010000612.1:0-4247 GCA_043734485.1 Acidimicrobiales bacterium
GCGTGCGCCACCACGTGGTTCACGAGCCCGAAGGCCAGTGCCTCTTCGGCATGCATGAAGTTGCCGGTGAGGCTCATCTCGATGGCCCGGCGCACCCCGACCGCCTGCGGGAGCAGCACGCTCAGACCCCAGCCCGGGAGGATGCCGACGCGGGCATGGGTGTCGCCGAACGACGCCCGCTCGCTGGCCACGAGAAAGTCGCAGAGGAGCGCAAGCTCGAATCCGCCGGTGACGGCGACGCCGTTGATCGCCCCGATCAGCGGCTTGCACAGCGTGGCCCACGGGCGTGCGGGCTCTCCGGGCGTCGCGTCGGTCGTAGCGCCGAGATTGCGCCCCGACGAACCGAGCTCCTTGAGGTCGAGGCCGGCACAGAACGCCGGATCTGCGCCGGTCAGGATGATGACGTCGACCTCGGCGTTTCCGTCGACCTCGGCCATCGCCTGCCGCAGCGTCAGCAGCAACCCGCTGGAAAGGGCATTGCGGGCCTCGGGACGATTGAGGGTGACCGTCCCGATGCGGTCCGCGATGTCGACGAGGACGACACCCTCAGCGGTGGTGGAGGCGGACTTCGTGGCGCTGGTGCTCATCACCGCATGTTCGGCCACACCGCGCCGCGCCACCCAATCGAAGGCGTCAGTGATGCGGACTCATCACGGCAATCGCGACCGACGAGCCGGCCCGCGAGGAGATCGTGGTGATCTGACGTCCGGACTGCACGGCATCGGTCGGAGGCTTCATGAGGTCGCCGAAGAACGCCATCGTCGAGGACAGATCCCGCACGGTGAGCGCAAGGCCGAAGAAACGGGCCGGCTCGGCCGCCTTGTCGGGATCGGGAATCTCCGGGCCGACGACTTCGAGAATGACCTTTCTGTCGACCGGTCCATCGGGATCCCCGAGCCAGAAGAAGGCCTGGCGCATGCGCTGCGAGCCGTAGGCGGCACCTTCGCGGCGACGTCGGAGTTCAAGGCCGGCCGTTTCGAACGCGGCAACACAGCGCTCGACATCGGGAGTCGAGATCACGACGTGGTCGATGGCAACGACGCCATTCACATGATTCGCGCTCGTCGCGGGCCCCGACCGCAGTGGATCGCTTGTGCCGGTGGTGAGGCCGTCGATGATGCCCACGGGCGCGTTGGTGTCATCGATCAGCGTCCAGTCGACGATGCCCCTGCCGAGGGCCGATCCGCCACAGACAATGCCCGTCGAACCGATCCACACTGTTGCATCGACAACGCTGAAGCCGAGCGCAGCCCAGGTCTCGGGTTCGTCGGCAACGGTGAGCGACTGGAGACGGGTCATCTACTTGACGCTACCGCCGGGTGAAGCTGGGTTCAGCGACCGCAGTTCGGCTTTTTCCCGTGGTTGGCCTTCTTGTTCCGGGCCCGCTTCTTGCGCTTCTGTGTTCGCTTCGACATAAGGCGACAAAGTGTAGTTGTCCTAGCGTGGCCCCCGTGCCGGACGCCGAGCAGCCGACACCCGACGCGGTCCGTCATCGCATCGAGCGCTATTTCGACGCCGCACCGCGGGAGAGCGCAACGGTCGAAGCGCACGGTCCGTTCACGATCTTCATCTCGCACGCGCCCTGGCCGTACTACGCCCGTCCGAGGTTGCACAGCGACGGCGACCACTGGGCCATCTCTGCTGCGGACGTGCGTCAGGTCGTCCGACGCCAACGCGAGCTGGGAGTCGCCGTCTGTGTCGAGTGGCAGCACGAGCTCGCGCCGGAGCTGGCGGACGTGGCCGGGGAAGCTGGGCTGTCGGCCCGTCTCAAGCCGCTCCTCCTCCACGATCGGCGGGTGCAATCGCCACTGGGCCTCGAAGGCTGGAACGTCGATGTGCTCATGGCCGGGGAATCCGAGATCGGACGCATCCGTGCGGTCGCCGCGGTCGGTTGGCGTCAGGTCGACACGTCTGTGGGCCCCGCGGGCGCGAGTGCGCGCGACGCCGAGCCGCTCGACCTGGCGGGAGCCGACTTCAGCCGCACCGAACTGGCCGATGGTCGGCGATCCATGGTCGTCGTGCGCTCCGAACTGGATGGCGCCGTTGCCGTCGGCACGCATCGTCCCTGCGGTGACGTGACCGAGATCGTCGGCGTCGCCGTACTGCCTGCGTTTCGACGACAAGGCCTCGCCGCGGCGCTCACGGCGATGCTCGTGGACGACGCCTACGCCCGTGGCGTCGAGACGGTGATGCTGACGGCCGAGAGCGATGCCGTCGCCCGCATCTACGAACGCGTCGGGTTCCATCGGATCGGCTTCACCGGTGAGGCCGTGCCCGTCGGGCAGGCGTGAGCGGGCACGACGCCGGGTAGCCTCTTGGTTCTTATGGAGCGGTTCGGTTTCGTCGGTCTTCCCAACGCGGGCAAGTCCTCGCTGTTCAATGCCCTTGCCGGCGGTGGCGCGCTCGCTGCGCCGTATCCGTTCGCCACCAAGGAGCCCAACGTCGGTCGTGCCCGCGTGCCCGACGATCGGCTGCTAAAGCTGGCCGAGATGTCGAAGTCGAAGTCTGTCGTACACGCCACAAGCGAGTTCGTCGACATCGGCGGGCTCGTCGAGGGCGCGAGCAAGGGCGAGGGGCTCGGCAACAAGTTCCTTGCGACGATCCGCGAAGTCGACGCGATCGTCTTCGTGCTGCGGGCGTTCGAGAAGGGCGCAACCGGCGATGAGGTCCCGGGCCCGACCGACCCGCTCGACCATCTGGCCGTCGTCGAGATCGAACTCGCGCTGGCCGACCTCCAGAGCGTCGAGACGCAGCTCCCGAAGCGTGTGCGCATGCTGAAGCTCGACAAGACGCTGCAGGCCGGTGTCGATGCGCTCGAGCGGGCACAGGCCATCCTCAGCGAAGGCACACCGCTGTACCGAGCGACGCTCAGCGCCGACGACAAGGCCGAGCTGAAACCGTTCTTCCTGCTCACCAACAAGCCCGTGCTCGTGGTCGTCAACGTCGGTGACGGCGACCTCGACCGCATCGACGAGATCACCAAGCCCGTCGTCGACCTCATGGCCGGCCACGCCGAGGTGCTCGGCATGTGCGTGCAGCTCGAGGCCGAGGCCGCGATGATGGACGAGGCCGAGCGCAAGGAAATGCTCGACGGCTTCGGGCTGGGCGAGGGCGCGCTTCCTCGTGTGATGCACGCGGCCTACTCGCTGCTCGGTCGGCGGACGTTCTTCACCACGGGCGAGAAGGAATCGCGGGCCTGGACGTTCCGGGCAGGAGCGAAGGCACCGGAGTGCGCCGGGGAGATCCATACGGACTTCCAGCGCGGCTTCATCAAGGCCGAGACGATCCACTGGGACCTTCTACTCGAGCTGAGTTCGTGGGCCAAGGCCCGCGAGATCGGCAAGGCCCGCATGGAGGGCAAGGAGTACGTGGTCGAGGACGGCGACGTGATGGACTTCAAGTTCAACGTCTCGAAGTAGGGCCCCCACCTGTGGCGGTACTCCTGCAACGTGGACGGCACGTGGCCGAGATCGAGCTGGCCGGATCGCACGCAGCTCGCCGGCGTGGGCTCATAGGTCGTGACGGCATCGACGGCGCCTTCCTTCTCGAGCCGTGCCGCAGCGTGCACACGATCGGCATGCGCTTCGCCATCGACGTCGCGTACTGCCGTGGTTCCAAGGCTGACGGACTGCATATTATGTGTATACATACGATGCCGACCCGCCGGGTCGGGCGTCTGCATGTGCGCAGCCGCTGTGTGGTCGAAGCGGAAGCGGGTGCGTTCGCCCGATGGGGCCTCGCTGTGGGCGATCGGATGGAGATTCGATGACTGCTTCGGTTGACACGGACGTGTCGATACCCGGGCGCGCCGGTCTGGTCCTCGTGGCCACGCCCATCGGCAACCTCGGCGATCTTGCCCCGCGCGCGGCCGAAGCCCTTCGTACGGCCGACGCGATCGCCTGCGAGGACACCCGCCACACTCGCAAGCTGCTCGCCGCCGCGGGCATCGAGGGGAAGCGCCTTCTCGCCGTGCACGCCCACAACGAGCTCGCTGCGGGGCCGGGGATCGTTGCGCTCATCGAGCGCGGACAGCGGGTCGCACTGGTCACCGACGCCGGGATGCCGGCCATCTCCGACCCGGGCGAGCAGGTCGTCGCCGCCGTCGTCGCTGCCGGTCTTGCTGTCACTTGCATTCCCGGTCCATCTGCAGTCGTTGTCGCGCTGGCGCTCAGTGGCCTGCCGACCGGGCGATTCGTGTTCGAGGGCTTCCTTCCGCGCAGTGGCACCGATCGGTCGGGGAGGCTCGC
>JAYTFI010000613.1:0-2960 GCA_043734485.1 Acidimicrobiales bacterium
TCCAGCCGTGACGTACTCGCCGTCATCGAGAAGTGATCGGAAGTACTGCATGTCAAAGATCCTGAAGTTCGACGAGCAGGCCCGCCGCGGCCTGGAAGCCGGCGTGAACAAGCTGGCTGACGCAGTGAAGGTGACGCTCGGCCCGAAAGGCCGCAACGTCGTCATCGAGAAGAAGTTCGGCGCCCCAACGATCACCAACGACGGTGTCACCATCGCCAAGGAGATCGAGCTCGAGGACCACTTCGAGAACATGGGCGCACAGCTCGTGAAGGAAGTCGCCACCAAGACTAACGACGTCGCCGGCGACGGAACCACCACCGCCACCGTGCTGGCCCAGGCCCTTGTCAAGGAAGGCCTCCGCAACGTCGCGGCCGGCGCCAACCCGATGGGCCTCAAGAAGGGCATCGACAAGGCGGTTGCGGCCGCTGTCGAGTCCATCCATGCGCTCGCCATCCCGGTCGACGGCTCCAAGGACAAGGTCGCGCAGGTCGCCTCGATCTCGGCCGCCGACGCCACGATCGGCGGCATCATCGCCGACGCCATCGACAAGGTCGGCAAGGACGGTGTCGTCACCGTCGAGGAGTCGAACACGTTCGGCATGGAGCTCGAATTCACGGAAGGCATGCAGTTCGACAAGGGATACCTGTCGCCGTACTTCGTGACTGACCAGGAGCGTCAGGAAGCCGTCCTCGACGAGCCCTACATCCTGCTCCTGAACTCGAAGGTCAGCTCGGTCCACGACCTGCTGCCCATTCTCGAGAAGGTCATGCAGACCGGCAAGGCCCTTCTGATCATCGCGGAAGACGTCGACGGCGAGGCCCTGGCCACGTTGGTCGTCAACAAGATCCGTGGCACGTTCAACTCGGTCGCGGTCAAGGCCCCGGGCTTCGGCGAGCGCCGCAAGGCGATGCTGCAGGACATGGCCATCCTCACGGGTGGCACGGTCATCAGCGAGGAGATCGGTCTGAAGCTCGACTCGGTCACCCTCGACCTGCTCGGCCGGGCCCGCAAGGTCAACATCACCAAGGACAACACCACGGTCGTCGAAGGCGGCGGCTCGAGTGACGATGTCAAGGGCCGCGTCGCGCAGATCAAGCGCGAGATCGAGGACACCGACTCCGACTGGGATCGCGAGAAGCTCCAGGAGCGTCTTGCGAAGCTGGCCGGCGGCGTTGCGCTCGTCAAGGTCGGCGCCGCCACCGAGGTGGAGCTGAAGGAGAAGAAGCACCGCATCGAGGACGCGCTGTCGGCGACCCGGGCGGCCATCGAAGAGGGTGTCGTCCCCGGCGGCGGCACCGCACTCGTGCGGGCCCGTGCCGCGATCGACAAGCTCACCCTCGAAGGTGACGAAGCCACCGGCGCCGCGCTCGTGCGCAAGGCCCTCGAGGCCCCGCTCTACTGGATCGCCACCAACGCCGGGCTCGAAGGCTCCGTCGTCGTGCGTGAGGTCGAGAAGGCCACTGGCAACATCGGCATGAATGCAGCCACGGGCGTCCTCGAGGACCTCGTCGCCGCCGGTGTCATCGACCCGGCCAAGGTCACCCGCTCGGCGCTGCAGAACGCGGCCTCGATCGCGGCCCTCCTCCTCACCACCGAGGCCACCATCGCCGACAAGCCGGAGCCTGCTGGCGCCGGTGGTGGCGGCGGCATGGGCGGCGGCGGCATGGGCGGTATGGGTGGCATGGGCGGCATGATGTAAGCAACCCGGCCCTTCGGGGTTGTTTGTTCTTTGGCTGTTCAGATTGTGGTGCGGAGCCGGGCCCTCGGGCCCGGCTCCGCCGCGTCATTCCTCAGCGCGCGTACGACCAGCCCGTCGGCTGCCCGTTGGCATACGGCATCACGCCGTGGAACTGCCGAGTGTCGTCGTCGAACAGCAGCGGCAGGAAGTGCTTGTCGCCCTCCCAGAAGTCGAGGCGGCCGTCGAACAGCCGCCCGACCGGGTGCCACTCGAGCCGTCCCTCGTCGTTGGTCGCTGGTACCTCGCCGGTGAATGCATCGACGACAAAGATGAACCCGAGCCAGTCCTCCCCGTTGCGCCCGAAGCCCGGCCACGACACGGTCCCCCGCAGCCGCATCGCCGTCACCTCGATGGCCGCCTCCTCGCGAAGCTCACGACGTATGCACGTGGCCACGTCCTCGTCCCGCTCGAGCTTCCCGCCGAGCCCGTTCCACTTCCCGAACGACTCGTCGTCGGTTCGGGCGTTGCGGTGGACGAGGAGCACCTGCGTGGCGTCGGGGGACAGCACGTATGCGAGCGTGCCGATGATCGGGGTGTACGGCACGATGCGCGCCTACGGAATGATGATCGCAAGGCCGGCCAACCCGTCGATCGACGTCGAGTTCTTCAGCCGGTGGTAGTCCTCGAGCTCCTCGGGTGTCTTGTTCCCCGCCCACTCCTCCAGCCGCGTCCGCTCGCCCACATGCGCCATGAACGGCACGGAGTACCCGCACGAGTCGCCGACCTTTTCGACGGCGATGTCGATGATCGCCCGCCATCCGGGGCTATCCGAGAACAGCGCAGTGAGCGATGGGTCGTCCGCCGGCCGCACCGTGGCCGTACCGAACACTCGCACGATGCGTGGCGGCCCTTCGAACGCGCACCACATCAAGGTGATGCGCCCGTTCTCCTGCGTGTGGGCGATGGTCTCGACGCCGCTACCCGTCAGGTCTTGGTACGCCACCCGGTTCGGTCCGACGATGCGGAACGTGTCGTACCCCTTGGGCGAGAGGTTCACGTGACCGGCAGCCGAGAGCGGTGCCGTGGCCACGAAGAACAGGTGCTGCTGCGCGATCCAGGCCTCGACCACTGGCTCGATGCGCTCGTAGAAACGTCCCATACGCTCAGTCTCGCGGAGGGTCGGCGCAACGCCGGTACTATTCGGGGAATGGCCTTCGAAGTTCCTCGTCCCGACGCGGCAAAGCTGCTGAACGCATGGATGCAGTGGGAGCGTGGCGACTCG
>JAYTFI010000614.1:0-2390 GCA_043734485.1 Acidimicrobiales bacterium
CTCCCGCCGGCGCTCAGCGCCTGGCAGCCCGTTCCCGGCAGCCCGGCCGAGGCTTATCGCAAAGTCACTGGCGACGGTGCGATCGACGGCAGCGGGCACGGGATCGTGCGGGGGACGATCCGCCAAGACGTGCCGCTCCCACCGGTCGACGGTCGGGCCTACCGCGCCGTCGTGGCCGTGCGCGGAGCGGGTGGCAGCGGTGTCCTGCGAGTCGGGACCGCATGCGCCGCCGGTGAGGAACGGGCCGAGACCCACTTCACCCCAACGGCGGAGTGGCACGACGTTTCGGCCACACTTACATCGATGCGCGGCGCGGCGTGCTCGCTGCGGGTCGAGCTGGCTTCGCTCGACGGCTCGCCCATCGCCGTGGATCACGGCTCGTTCGCCGACGCCGGCCTCAACAACCCGTCGTTCGAGCAGGGTGGGACCGGGTGGGTCGCGACTAGTGGGGCAGTGTTCACGACCGCAGCGGATCGCGGGGCATTCGACGGTGGCGCTCTGGCGCGCCTGCGCTCGACCAGCGCCGGCGGCTCCCTTGTGCAGGATGTCGAGCTCGACCGCTCCAGTGAGCCGATCCTGGCCACAGTTCGAGTCGAGGTCCGCAGTATCGGCCCCACGGCAACAGTCGAGCTGCAGTTGCGCCAGCCGTGCAGCGACCATGTGGTGTCGATGTCCGCATCGGTCGGCAAGGCATGGACACCAATCGTCGTTTCGATGCGACGCACGCCGGCGGCCAGGCCCGGTGGCGTCGCTCCCGATCCGCCGCAGCTGATCCGGCCGACGGGCGATCCCTGCAACGTTGGTGTCGCCGTAGTGCTTCGCACGCCAGGCACGATCGAGATCGACGGCGCATCGCTCGAGCTGCGCAGCTACAACCCGGCCGGCGGAAGTCCGGCCTACAAGGCACGCTTGGGCACCATGAAGCACACAGGGCTCGATGACGACGTCGCCGACACGACCGTGGCCGGCGGCAGCACTCCGGACGCGCGCGATCGTGACGCGGCCCGCCGCAGCCGCGGCTGACTGTCATACCGTCCCCGTAGTGTGCCTGTCGTGACCTCCGACCACCCTCTGTGCCGATTCGGCCGCCTCTGTTGAGCAAGCTGAAGACGGTCTTCCGGTGCGGAACCTGCGGCGCCGGCCAGCCCAAATGGGCGGGGCGATGCGGGTCGTGCGGCGAATGGAACACTCTCGTCGAAGAGCTCGATGGGCCGTCCACCGCTCCACGCGCCCTGGCGCCTTCCGAGCCAGCAGTGCCGATCGGTTCGGTCGACGACGCCGATTGGGCGATGGTGCCGTCCGGCATCAGCGAGCTCGACCGTGTGCTGGGTGGCGGTTTCGTACGGGGCTCGGTCACCTTGCTCGGCGGCGAACCCGGGATCGGCAAATCCACCCTCCTGCTGCAACTGCTCGCCTCGATGGCGCGGGCTGGTTCACGGTGCCTGCTGGTCACGGGCGAGGAGTCGCCCCAGCAGGTGCGACTGCGGGCCAACCGGCTCGGTGCGATCGCCCCCGAGCTGTGGCTGGCCGCGGAGACGAGCCTGCCCGCTGCCCTCGGCCAGGTCGACCTGGTCGGCCCGGCCGTGCTCGTCATCGACTCCATCCAGACGATCGCCGACCCGGCTCTGGCGTCGGCGCCGGGCAGCGTCGGCCAGGTCCGTGAGTGCGCAAACGCCCTTGTGCGACTGGCCAAGGACCGCGGGATCACGGTTCTGCTCATCGGCCATGTCACGAAGGAAGGGACGCTGGCCGGGCCCCGCGCGCTCGAGCATGTGGTCGATACGGTCCTCTCGTTCGAGGGCGACCGGCACCACGCCCTTCGGCTCCTGCGGGCGTCCAAGCACCGCTTCGGGGCGACCGGTGAGCTTGGTCTGTTCGAGATGCACGAGGAGGGTCTGCGGGGCGTGGCCGACCCCGGAGCGCTGTTCCTCGGCGACCGGTCGCACGGGGCCTCTGGCTCGATCGTGGCCTGCGCGATGGAGGGTCAGCGCCCGCTGATGGTCGAGCTCCAGGCCTTGGTCACGAACTCCGCCCTCGCCATGCCCAGGCGCAACGTCCAGGGCGTCGACACCAACCGCGTCGCCCTCCTGCTGGCGGTGCTCGAACAGCGGGCCCTGCTGAAGATGGCGTTCTGCGACGTCTTCGCTTCGGCGGTGGGCGGCGTGCGTGTCACCGAGCCCGCCGGCGATCTCGCTCTCGCTCTCGCACTGGCGTCGGCATGGGGCGAGCAGCCGCTTCCACACGATCTGGTCGCAGTCGGCGAGGTCGGCCTCGCCGGCGAGATTCGGACGGTCGTGCACCTCGAGCGTCGTCTGGCGGAAGCGGCCCGCCTCGGCTTCTCCTCGGCCGTCGTGCCGTTGTCGGCGCCGTCGGTCGATTCGCCGATCGAG
>JAYTFI010000615.1:0-4483 GCA_043734485.1 Acidimicrobiales bacterium
CGGGTAGAGGTTGATAGTCGCCTCAACCGTCTCGCCTGCGGTCACATGCAGGTTCTGCGGGTTTCGGTCGTCGGCGCCGAGCCAGCGCTGCCAGCATCAGTCGGCGACGCGACGTGCCTGCCGCGCAACCGTTGCGATGTTGGAGGCCGCTTCGAGCGTCTTGGGGTAGTAGCCGCCCTCGGGGAGCGCTGCGACATCCGACCAGAAGTCGGAGTCGAATGGCCACGAGTCCTCCTCGCCCTCGAGCGGACCCTGCACGAAGAAGCCGTTGCGGTCCCCCACGCGTTCGCGTGCGACGAGCGACCAGGCCTGGCGCTTGTACGCCCAGTTATCCGGCTGCAAGCGGTTCGCCTCGTTGAAGTGGACGATGGAGCGCGTTCGCTCGCCGGAGCGCCAGAGGTGGTTCGCGAGCTCGAAATGCGCAGCACCTTCGGACATGGCGTGCGTCCGCAGCTGCGAGCGGGCCACCACCGCATCCGGGGAGAGTGCGTAGGGGCTGTCCGGACCGTGCGCCGCCCAGTCCCGGATGGCCTCGTGATAGGTGGCGCGGGCCTGTCCAGTGTCGATCGGCGCCCGCTTGTCGCGCGCCGCGTCGATCGGCTCCGGTGCCCGCCGCGCCCGACCGACCGTCGGCAGGTCGGCAAGGCGCGGCTTCGGTCGGTCGTTCGCCTCGGCGGGCCATCCGGGCTCGGCCGGGCGCACGATAAGGCCGGCCTCGTCGATCCAGATCACGTTTGGGATGTTGACCACCCCGAAGAGCGCGCTCATGCGATGCGTTGGGTCCAGCAACGACGGATGCTCCGGGGCCGCCGCCTCGATGAACTCTCGTGAACCCTCGGCGCCGGTGAGGTCGAGCGACACCGTGACGATCTCGACGCCGAGGGGGTGCAGCTCGGTGCGCAGCGCCTGCCACCCGGGCAGGTCATAGGCGCAGCCTCAGTAGGGGGCCCAGGAGACGATGACGACCTTCTTGCCTCGCAGGGACGAGAGACGGAACGGAGCGCCCTGTAGGTCGGTGAGCTCCAGGTCCGGTGCTTCGGCGCTCACGAGCGCCCGGTTCCCGAACGATTCCGGCCCGAGCGACCACAGTCCGACGGCCTCGTCGTGGACGAGCGCCATCCCCAGACGTTGCGCGCTCGACTCGAGGTCGAATCCGTAGGAGCGGTCGAGCGGCACGCAGACCTCGGCCTTGCACGCACCCTGCGCCTTGATCTGCCAACCCGTCCCGGCGGCGAACTCCTCCGCCCCGACGTCGAGCGACGAGAGGATCATGACGGCACCGACCCGATCGACACGCGAACTGATTCGACACCGCCGTAGGACGCGGTGATCACGTCGCCGTCGACGACGCCGGTGATGACCGCGCAGCCCCCTGTCGTGACGATGTCGCCATGACGGAGGTACCGGCCCTTGGCGGCGAGGCTGTTCGCCAGCCAAACCAGGGCCTCGACCGGGTCACCCATAATGTCCGCGCCGTGCTTGTGATCGACGGCCACGCCGTTGCGGCGGATCACGAGCTCGGTCGCCGGCAGGTCGGCGAGATCGATCGGCAGCGCCGAACCGACCACATACCACGCCGCGCACATTGCGTCGGCCACCATCTGGGGTCCGCCGGACTTGGGGTATGAGGACAGGCGGGAGTCGGGCACCTCGAGGCCGGCGAGCGCGGCGTCGATGTGTGCGACGACCTCGTTGCGTGTGTAGGGGGTGCTCGAAGGCGGAAGGTCCCCGAGGATGCGGAACGCGAACTCCGCCTCGACGACCCCCATCCAAGTCGGGGCGACCGTCACGCCGTTGGCGAGGAGCTTCGACGCGTACAGCGCGCCGAGCAGGGGGGCATCGACGCCGACCATGGCCTGGCCGTTGGGTGACGTCGCCGCCAGCTTCCATCCCCCGATCGGCCCTGCATGGACGTCGAGTGCCCGCTGCACGGCCCATCCCTCGTCGAGGGTGGCGGGGCGGAACTCCGGCGGAAGGTCGCGGACCTGCGACGCATGCGCCCACAGGTCCCAGATCGTAGCGGCCGCGGAACCGACCGAATGCTCATCCACCGGCGGGAACCTCCTCAGAGTCGGGACTCGCTCAGTCAACTACGAATTGGGCAGTCGCGCTAGGCGAACGCCCAAACTGGGCAGGGCAGATGCGATCGGGCGCGCGGTCAGACGGGGTCGAGGACGACGACGGGGATCTCCCGCTCGACGAGGCTCTGGTAGCGGTCGTAGTCCGGGAAGACGGCGACGGCGATCGCCCACCACCTCGTCCGCTCGTCGCCGATCGCGAACCGGGCCCGGTAGTCGGCGATGTCGGCGCCGTCCTGCACGGTCACGCGGGGATCGTCCATCAGGTTCAGGAACCACTTCGGATGCGCGGGGCTCCCGCCAAACGAGCCCACGACGGCGTAGGAGTCGCCGTCGCGCACCCGCATGAGCGGGACCTTGCGAACCGCGCCGCTCCGCCGTCCTCTCGTCCACAGCACCACCACCGGCAGGCCGCGGTGCAGCACACCGTCGACGCCGCCGCTCACCTCGATCTCCTCCACCTTGGTCGCGTCGGCCTTGCGCGGGCTCGGGGCGTACAGTCCTTCGATCGGCATGGTTTCTCCCCGTTCCGTAGCGCCTCAGGGCGCGGGCGAACGCAGCGACTCGCGCAGGCGGAACTTCTGGATCTTTCCGGTGCTCGTCTTCGGTAGGTCCCCGAACACGATCCGCTTCGGCGCCTTGAACCGGGCGATGCGCGCCTTCACGTGCTCGACGATCTCGGCCTCGGACACCGAGGCGCCCGAACGCAACGTCACGAACGCAACGGGCACCTCGCCCCAAGTGGCGTCGGGCGCGGCGACGACCGCGGACTCCAGCACCGCGGGGTGGCTGTCGATGGCCTGCTCGACCTCGATCGAGGCGATGTTCTCGCCGCCGCTGATGATGACGTCCTTGGCCCGGTCCCGCAGCTCGAGGTAGTGATCGGGATGGACGACACCGACGTCACCCGTTCGAAACCACGGCCCTCCCGGTCCTAAGACGGCCGCCGCCGCGGTGGCCTCCGGGTCGCGGTAGTAGCCGAGCATCACGTTGTTGCCCCGCAGCACCACCTCTCCGCGGGTCTCGCCGTCGGCAGGAACGTCCAACCCGTTCTCATCGACGACGCGCAACGGCATGCTGCAGAGGTTGGCGACGCCCTGGCGCGCCTTGACGACGGCGCGGCGTGGCGCGTCGAAGGCGTCCCACTCGGGTCGCCAGTCGCAGATCACAGCGGGTCCGTACGTCTCGGTGAGGCCGTAGAGGTGCGTCACCTCGATGCGCAGCTCGTCGAGGCGTGCCAGGAGGGCAGGCGACGGGGGAGCGCCGCCGGTCGCGACTCGCACCGGTGCAGTGCACGGCGACGCGTCAGGATGATCAGCGAGCAGGGTGAGCACCGTGGGCGCGGCGTTGAAGTGGGTGACGCCCTGGTCGTGGATCGCGGACCAGATCGCGTCGGGCCGCACGTCTCGCAGCGCGACGTGCGTCCCGCCGACCGCGGTGACCGCCCAGGGGTAGCACCAGCCGTTGCAATGGAACATCGGGAGCGTCCACAGGAAGACGGTGCCGGCGTCGAGCGCGCCGTGGGCGACCATCGCGAGCGATTGGAGGTACGCGCCGCGATGGGCGTACATGACGCCCTTGGGTCGGCCGGTGGTGCCCGAGGTGTAGTTGAGGCTGATCAGGTCCCACTCGTCGGCGACGGGCATCCGCGCCGGCGAGGCCTCGTCGAGGAGCTGCTCGTACTCGGAATCGTCGCCCGAAACGATCAGCCGCACGCGGCCCCGGAGCGCGTCGGTGATCGCCGTCCCCGCGTCGACGAAACCCGCGTCGCACACGAGGATCTTCGAGCCCGCGTGCTCCACGATGTACGCGAGCTCGGCCACGGAGAGGCGCGTGTTGAGCGCGTTCAGCACGGCACCGGAACCCGGCACGCCGAAGTGCGACTCGAGCGCGACGTGGGTGTTGGGGGCCAGCACCGAGACACGATCGCCGGTCGCCACCCCGGCCGCAGCCAGGGCACCGGAGAGTCGGAGGCAGCGATCCTGCAACTGCTGATACGTGTACGTACGATTGCCGTCCACGACCGCAGGACGATCTCCGTGGACGACAGCGGAACGGTCGAGGAATGCCAGCGGCGTGAGCGGTTCAGGGCCGAAGGCGGGCTTCACGGAACCTCCGGCGTGTCGACAAGACGTTCACGCCGCTTGCGTCGCCGGGACGGCGACCAGCGCACGTGCTTCCGTCGCCGGCACGACATCTCGACCGCAGGCTCGGGTCAACGCGACCGCCCGCTCCACGAGCTGACCGTTCGAGGTCGCCATCTCATCCGGTCCAAGCCAGGCGCAGTCCTCGAAACCGACTCGTACCCAGCCACCCATGCCGAGCGCGGCGCTCAGCACCTGCCAGTGCCGCTGCGCGTCGATGACGATCGCGGTCCAGTCGCGCCCGGGCCCGAGTCTGTTCTG
>JAYTFI010000616.1:0-1579 GCA_043734485.1 Acidimicrobiales bacterium
GTGATCAGCGTGCCGAGGTGCGACACGTTGCGCAGCGGTACGATCGACGGCGCCCGCGGCACGTCGAGCTCGTCGCACAGGGGCCGCAACACTGAGGCGATGCGGTCGATCACCAGTGAGTGCTCCCATCGGTCCTTGGTCGACGCCAGCAGCCCGGCTGCGAGCGCAGCATCGGTGTCCGGGTTACCGCTGCGGGCAACGGTGCCAGCCAGCGGATGGGCCCGCACCTGTGAGCCCTTGCGGGCCACCAGCAGCTCCGGGCTGGCGCCGACGAAGCCTTCGACCGAGAACACCATGCAGCTCGGGAAGAGGGCCTGCAGCCGACCGAGTATGTCGCCGATCACGAGCTCGCTCGTGGCCGCGACGTCGACGGCGCGGGCCAGCACCACCTTGTCGAGGCCGCCGCGACGGATGCGCTCGACCGCGGTCGAGATGATGTCGCACCACGTCTCGTGCGACACGACCGAATGGAGATCGAACCCGTGTGGCGACCACCGAGGCAGGCGTGGCGCGACGAACACCGGATCGATCCACGCCGGGCCGTCGATGGGTCGGATCTGCGTGCACCAGGCGCTGCCATCGCCGGACTTGGCCACGATGACCTCGGGGACGACGAGGGAACCGGCATCGGTCGGGGTGAAGGCGAGCGCGCCGATGGCCAGCGGGCCTGAGCCGGCGCGGTGCAGCGGATCGTCGGTCGCTATGGCGCGCAATGCCTCGGCGACCATTCGCACGTCGCTCGTCCCGCGGGGGAGGGGGATGCGGAGCGCCTCGCCCCGAGCGGCAATGCCGACACCCTCTCGAACGAAGAGCAGGCCGTCGTCGCCTGCGAATGCCAGCAGATCGAGCTCCTTCGCCTCGACGTCCGACAGGGTTCGGGTCGTCGCCCTCAGCGCGCCGGCCGGTGTGATCACGGCCTCGCCGCCCGGGTACCGACGATGAGCTGGGCGATGCCGCCCTTCAGCAGGTGGTGCTGCACGCCGGAGAAACCCGCAGCCCGCAGACGATCGAGCATCACCGGCGGATCGGGAAGGTACGCGAGCGACTTCGGGAGGTAGCGATACGCCGTTGGATCGCTCAGCAGGCCGCCGATGCGGGGAACGACCTTGCCGAAGTAGATCCCGTGCCCGAAGCGCAGGACCGGGTTCGGCGGAGTGGCGGCGTCGAGGAGTGCGACTCGCCCGCCGTCACGCACGACCCGACCGAGTTCGTCGAAGAACTGTCCGAGGTCGGTGAAATTGCGCAGCGCGAACCCGCACGTGACCCCATCCACCGCAGCATCGGCGACGGGTAGTCGGAGTGCGTCGGCCTGGGCCAGCGGGGCGGAGGTCTTCGCGTGGTGGAGCATGCCGAAGGAGAGGTCCATGCCGATCGCGGTGATGCCGGCGCGCTGCAGATCCCGGCACAGGTCACCGGTCCCGGCCGCGAGGTCCAGCACGGTCGAGCCGCCCGGCAGGGCCAGCGCCTTCACCGTGCGCCTCCGCCAGCCGACGTCCATCCGGAACGTCATGACCCGGTTCACGAGGTCGTACCGGGGGCTGATCGTGTCGAACATGTGGCGCACGGCAGCCGTCTTCGC
>JAYTFI010000617.1:0-2783 GCA_043734485.1 Acidimicrobiales bacterium
GTCGGGCTCGGGCCGCGTAGGTGCGCAGGAACGTGAGCGCGGCGGATGGGCACGGCGGCAAGGAGCACAATGTCGCTCACCGCACCCATCGGGCGCTCAGAGGCTTCGAATCGTCACGGACAGCGCAAATGGATCGTCGCATGGCGTCACCGCAAGGTCGAACTCCACCACGTCTCGTGGCGAAAGTCGACATGCCAACAGCGTTCGCCTACTTTCGATGACATCGACTCCCGTAGGCTCATGCCGATCCGCCGCGCTCGCCTGGCATCCGACCGGGAGCTCTCGGTCAACGGCCACGGCCACGTCACCCCGCGGAAGCCACACCCAAAACATGCCCAGCACGACAGCGGTTCGAAGGTCAGCCGGCTGCCGCGCCGTTCACCCGCCAGCGCGAGGCCGCGTACATTGCCGCCGGAGTGAGCAGGCCGAGCCTGGCGATCTCGGCCTCCACCGCCTCGCACCGATGCAACAACGAACCTGATACCAGCACCCACGGCTCGGTTCGCTCGACTGTGAGCATTTCGAGGAAGCGCTCGTGCATTGTGGAGCGTGTCTCGGCGCCGAGGCGGACAGCGTCAGCTTCCCAGGGGATGTCGATGTCGCACAGCACCAACAGGTCGTAGGTACGCATACGGCCGATGCGCTCGACCTCGGACGAGTGCGAACCCAGATACCGCTCATGCCACAGCGCGGTCGTCATCGCGTCGGTGTCGCAGAACAGCAGCGGACCGGCGCCGACCGCGGCATAGTCCTCCAAGCGCTGCTGCTCGCGGGCGATGCGCACGAAGTCGGCCGTGTCCCAGTGATCGTTGGTGCCGGCCAACTTCTTCATGACGGTGTAGTCGCGGCCGTACTCACCGATCCGATGCGTAGCGTGACGTCGCGCCATCTCATCGACAAGGGTGGTCTTCCCGGTCGACTCGGCGCCGACGACGCACACGCGGATCGTCAGCCCACCCTGCACGACCTGATGCAACGACGACCAACGGCCGACGGGATCGGCTCGAAGCGCAAGCGATTCAGCACGCACCTCCTCGGGCAGCGCCCGGCCTTCCCCGATCCGTATGTCCGCATAAGGATGGACTTGCCGGAGCCAGGCGATCCGGAGGCCGAGCGGGACACCGAAGTTCAGAACGTCACGATCGTCGACCAGCACTGACGCCTGGCCGGCGAGTACCTCGTGCTGCGCAAGCGTGGGCGGCGCGAAAACGTCGCCGAACGCGAGCGGGGCGTCGCTGCGGGCCGAGGTCACCACAGCAACCTCACCACAGCAACCTCACCACACCAGCGCCTGACCGTCGGCCCGCGACTCGGATGCGGCGACAAGCGCTTCACCGTCGCGCCAGATGATCTGCCCGCGGCCGAACGCGGACAGCTCGGGTTGGATCGTGATCTGGTGACCACGGGCTCGGAGACCATCGACGACATGCTGCGGTGTGCGCGGCTCCACCTGTACGCGACGCTGCGTTTCCCAGCACCAGCGGGGCGAGTCGAGCGCGGCCTGAGGGTGCAGCAGATGGTCGACCGTGTTGACGATCACCTGCACGTGGCCCTGCGGCTGCATGAAACCGCCCATCACGCCGAATGGACCGATCGGTTCGCCCTCACGCCCGAGGAAGCCGGGGATGATCGTGTGATAGGGCCGCTTGCCGGGTTCGAGCGCATTCGGATGGGCGGGGTCGAGCGAGAACCCATGGCCGCGGTTCTGTAGCGCGATGCCTGTGCCGGGCACGACTATTCCCGAGCCGAAGCCCTGGTAATTGCTCTGTATGAGGCTGACCATGTTGCCGTCGCCGTCCGCCGTGCACAGGTAGACCGTGCCCCCCTTCGGCGGATTTCCGGGAGCCGGCACCGAGGCCCGATCACCGATCAGTCCACGTCGTATGTCTGCATATGACTTGTCGAGGAGCCCTCGGGTCGGAACATCTGCGCGCAGAGGATCAGCCACAAACGCAGAAGCGTCGGCGAACGCAAGTTTGATGGCCTCGATCTGGACGTGCCACGACTCGACGCTCTCGCGCCCAAGGCCCTGTAACTCAAAGCCTTCCAGCAGGTTGAGGGCCATGAGGGCGGTGATGCCCTGACCGTTCGGCGGGATTTCCCACACGTCGAACCCGCGGTACGTCGTCCCGATTGGTTCGACCCATTCCGCGCGATGCGCGGCAAGGTCGTCGACGGTCATCACGCCACCGGTCGAGGCGGAGAACTCGGCCATCCGGGCGGCGAGCGCACCCTCGTAGAACGACGCACCCTTCGACGACGCGATGGCCCGAAGCGTCGCGGCATGTTCGGGGAGGCGGACCACGGCACCGGGCGCAGGCGTGTGACCACTGGGCGCGAACGTCGTGAACCAGTGCTCGAACTCGGGGCCGTGGAGGGTTTGCCGGTACTCCACGTGGGTGTATCGCCAGAACCGGCTCACGATCGGGCTGACGGCAAACCCGCCCTCGGCCAACTCGATCGCCGGTTCGAGTAGCGCGGCGAATGGCAGCCGTCCGAACCGTCCGCTGAGCGCGACCCATTGCGACACCGCGCCAGGGACGGTGACCGGCGCCCAGCCGCGAGCGGGCATGGCCTCGAAGCCTCGGGCCGCGCACCAGGCCCTGTCGAGCGCCATCGGTGCTCCACCCGACGCGTTCAGCCCGTGGAGCTCACCCTCGGCCCAGACCAGCGAGAACCCGTCGCTTCCGAGTCCATTCGACGTCGGCTCGACGACCGTGAGCGCAGCGGCCGTGGCGATGGCCGCGTCGACCGCGTTCCCACCCTGTTGGAGGATGGCCATG
>JAYTFI010000618.1:0-1641 GCA_043734485.1 Acidimicrobiales bacterium
CGACAGGTCCATGCGCGCCAAGCCGACCACGATAGAGGTGTGGACCGCATCCGGACGGACCCGGGTCACCGCAATCGCAGCATGCGCCGCCGTTCCCGACACAACCGTCCACTGCCCTTCACCTGGTAGCGGACTGGCGACAAGCGGACGCACAGGGATGAGCGCTGTGTTCGCGTCGGTGGTTGGCGGCCGGCCGGACCGCGGCGCGGTGGCCACCGGCGACTTCGGAGTAGCGGCCGTTGCCGCTCTCGGGTCGGCAACTGGTGGGGTGATCGATGGTGCTGCGATCGATATCGGTATCTGAGGTGCGCCGCCCTTCGCAGGAGCGTGACGCGAGTACCACCAGTGCTCGACGCCGTTCACGACGCCTTCTCCCCCGCGGAGCCGAAGCCATTCGACGGTACGCAACGACATTGGATCGGCGCTCGGCTGAACAAGCGTTGTCCCGAGGGAGAACACCGGCCCGACGCCGAGCAGGGTCGCGACTGCGACGGCCTGCACGGATCGGCGCGGAGCATTCCACGCCCGGCTGTTCTGGCCGAGTGGAACCCAGCTCACCAACAGGGCGGGCACGAACGGCAGCCACCAGGTCACGCCGAATGCGAACCCGCCGATGACTGCGCATTGGAGCGCGATCGCGACGGCAAGCAGACCCGCTCCGCTGCGGGGCCGAAGGCCGATCCGGCGGACGAACAGGGTATGGCACGCCGCCGACGCCGCGGCGACCACCACCAGTGTCACGAGCAGTCGTAGTGGCGAAAGACTGTGTGTCAGCAGCGCAATTGCTTCGATCGTCACGAACAGCGAGGCAGCGAATCCGCTGATGGCTACGTGGTTGACGGCGGGTCCCCAATCGAACCGCGTTCGGGTCGTATTCCGCCCTCCCGTAGGATCAGGACGCGTGGCATTCATAGGTCGAAGTCCTCCTTGGAGTACCGGGGACGGGCCTGATGCGAAGCTCGGCTCGTCCATCATCGAGTAGCCACAGGCGATCGCTCGATACCATGGCGAACGCGTTCGAACTCACCAGTGCGACGGAGCCGGTCTCGTTTGCGAAGGAACCCTCGGTCGGCCCACACCAGTAGGTCGCGGTCTGCGGAACTGTTCCCGTATGCGACAACGTCGCATTCGTCGCGATGAAACCTTTCTGTTTGCATCCAACGTTCGACGACTCGTACCTTCTCTTTACCGCGAACATTGGTTCCGATGAGTCGGCCGGTTGCTCGTCCGTCGGCCCCGAACTCCACTTGGGTGCACAACAGCGCGTCGAGTCCGACGAGTGCCCGGACGTGGTCCAGGTAGATGTCGAGCGACGCGCTCACAAGAGTGATCAGCGCTCCGTTCGACCGATGAAGTTCGATCGCTGTCATCGCGTCATCCAACATGCATCGATCTGCGAGGTGTCGTGCGTAACCGCGACCGAGCACGCGTAGGTCTTCTGCCGTCCGGCCCGCGAGACACCGGTGCAGGAGAAACTGCTTCGCGGCATTGCGGTTCAGCTGGCGGGACCGAAGGAGATCGAGTCCGCCGAACGCGGCCAACCTGGCGGTGCTTAGCCGGCGCGTTTGGAGGCGGTTGAGGAACGGAAGGAGCGAGTCCCCTTTCGCAAGGGTTCCGTCGAAGTCGATCAGCACAATGGTT
>JAYTFI010000619.1:0-3647 GCA_043734485.1 Acidimicrobiales bacterium
CGCGCCCCAGGCCGTGCTCGCGGCATCGAAGTCGAACCGCCCTGGCTCTCGGAGCAGTGCCACCAATTCGAGGCGGCGTTCGGCGTTGACGATCTCGAGGAGCGAGGCGTGGATGGTGTCGCGCAGCGTTGTGGTGCCCAGGATCTTCGCCGCGCGGTCTGCGATATCTCGATCAATCTCTACGGATGTCTTGCTCACAGGGTCATGATATCCAACTGCACAGATTGGGGATGACCAAGCTGCTCCGACCTGTCGCTCTAACGGGTGCTCGACCTTGCGTGCGGGTACGGCCAGGTGAGCCGGCAAATGGCATGGATCGGTGCAGTCGATCTCTCGGCGAACCTCGTTCAACGTGCGGACGCGACCCGACCGCGCACAGCCGCTCGGGATTCGCAAGGGTCGGGGTGTCGGTCGATCTCGTTGCTGACGAGGTCTGATGGCGCGCCACAGACAGGCACGGCAAGCTGCACGGCCATGACCACCCTCCAACCGCATGCCAGCCCGCTCCGGTTCGGCATCTTCATGCCGCCCATGCACAAGACGGGCGTCAACCCGACGCTCGCACTGCACCGCGACCTGGCGATGATCGAGCACCTCGACCGGCTCGGTTTCGACGAGGCCTGGATCGGCGAGCACCACTCGGCCGGCAGCGAACTGATCGCCAGCCCCGAGGTGTTCATCGCCGCCGCATCGCAGCGCACGACGCGCATCAAGCTCGGCACAGGCGTCAACTCGCTGCCGTACCACCATCCACTGATCCTGGCCGACCGCATCGTGATGCTCGACCACCTCACCCGCGGGCGCATGATGTTCGGCGCCGGACCAGGACAGCTGGTCACCGACGCATCGATGCTCGGAATCGATCCGATGACCCAGCGGCCCCGCATGGAGGAGGCCTTTGACGTGATCATGCGCCTCTTCCGCGGTGAGACCGTCAGCGCGCATACGGACTGGTTCACCTGCGTGGAAGCGGCGCTGCAGATGCGTCCGTACAGCAACTTCGATGTTGCCGTCGCGAGCAGCATCTCGCCCTCGGGAAGCAAGCTCGCGGGCCGTTACGGCACCGGCCTGCTCTCGATCGCCGCCACCGAGCCGTCGGCGTTCCAGGTGCTCGACTACAACTACACCGTCTGGCAGGAGGAAGCCGCCCGCAATGGCCACGCCGCCCCACGCGAGCAATGGCGCCTGATGGGTCCGATGCACCTGGCCGAGACGATCGAGGAGGCCAAGGCCAACTGTCGCTACGGACTCCAGTGGGTGTTCAACTACCTGAGCCACATCATCCCCACGGGCGACCCGTCGGCGCCCCCGCCCCCGGAGGACTACGACGACTTCATCGACTGGGCGAACGAGTCCGGTCGCATGGTGATCGGGACGCCGGAGATGGCCATCGAACAGATCCAGCGGCTCATCGACAAGACCGGCGGCTTCGGCGCGTATCTGCTGCTCGGCGCGGACCTCGCGGACTACGCGGCCACGCGCGAGAGCTACGAGATCCTCGCGGAACGTGTCATGCCGCACTTCACCGGTCAGCTCGCACCGGTGCAGGCCAGCTACGACCGGGTGATGGGCGCAGGCACACGGTGGGTCGATGCGACGCTCGGCGCCCAGCTCACGGCGATAGCCGCCTATGAGGACGAGAAGGCGGCCTATGTGGGTGAGAAGGCGGGCGCGAATATGAGCTGCATGTGAGGTGAGCCTGGGCCGTTCGACCCCTATGCCGTGGCTGAGGTTTCGCCGTCAACGTCTCGGGGCATATGTGCCTATTGAAGGGTCGAGCACCAGCGGTTCTCAGGTTTCGCCTGTGATCTCGGCCGACAGGGAAGCGCCCGTGCTTACCGTGTCGCAGCATCCAACAGGAAGATCTCCCACATGACGAAGCACACGTTGAAGCGAGCCGCAGCAGTCGGCGCAATGGCCGCGTTGGTGGCAGGAGGACTGTCCGTCGGGACCGCCCCCGCAGCCACCAGGCGAACGGTGAAGAGGACCTCGGCCATCCCTGCGAACTTTGACATGCGCTTCGTCCAGGATGCACAGACGGTGACGGCCGGCGACACCGCGACGTACACCTTCGATGTCGTTCCCACGTCCAGCTTCAAGGGTGCGATCGTGTTCGATCTCCCGAATCTGACCGACCGGTTCACGGGCCGGGTATCGAGCCTGAGCGCCACGAGCGTCAAGTTGGAAATCAGTGTTCCGCCGTTCGCCAACACCAACTCCGGTGTGTTCATCCTTCGCGGCCGCAGCGGCAGCATCACCCAGCAGGCCGTTTTCCGTCTCAACGTGAACGCCCGACCGGTTCCCGTCACCACCGCGCCGCCGGTCTCGCCGTCTTCGACCATTGCGCCGCAGTTCACCATCACCGCAACCGACCCGCCCCGCGTCGCGGCTCCCGGTGAGACCGTGCAGTTCGGCGTGTCGGTGAACCGTGCCGGTGGTTTCGACGGCGCCGTCGATCTGCGGGTCGATGGACTGCCGACAGGGACGAAGGCGAACTTCGCACCCAACCCCACGACCGCCGGCAGCGTGCTCTACGTGACGCCATCGACGACGACGCCCTCGGGCACGTACCTCCTGAGTATCGTCGGCCTGGCTGGGTCCACGACCCGTGCGGCCGCGGTGCAGATGATCGTGCGCCGCACCGGCGACTTCTCGCTGAGCCTCGCGCCGACGTCGGTGAGCGCGCCGGCCGGCAACGACGCCGTGTCCGCCATCAACGTGGCCCCGCGGATCGGCTCGACCTCCCCGTTCGCCCCTGACGTGACGTTCACCGCAACCAGCGTGCCGGGAGGCATGGTGGTGCTCTTCGATCCGAACCCCTCGAACGGCCTCACGACCGTCAGGGTCCGGGTGCCGGTGGGGATGCTCGCCGGGACGAAGAAGATCACCATCGTCGGAACGAGCGGCCCTGTGGCCCAGAGCATCACGCTGTCTGTCGTTGTGCTGAAGAGCACGACCGGTGGGTTCGGGCTCTCGGCCACGCCGAACTCCGCAACGGTCCTTCCCGGCGCAGAGGCGAACTACGCGCTCAGCATCGTTCCCGCCGGTGGGTTCAACTCACCGATCGATCTCGTGGTGAAAAATCTCCCGCCGTTCGCAACGGCCACCGTCGTCGGCCAGACCGCAAAAGCCGCGACGATCAGGGTCACCACCGCAGCCGGCGCCGCCGGAACGACTCCGGTGGGTACGTTCCCGCTGCTGATCACCGGTACGTCGGGCTCGCTGTCGGCCACCGTCCAGGTGAACCTGGTCGTCGGGGTCTGATCCGCCGGGGTGGCCGGCATCTGCCGCCCCAACCTGCCGCCAGCCTGCAATGCCGACCGGCCGGGACCGTCATGGTCCCGGCCGGTCCGCGTCCTGAAGTGCGTCCTCTGAGGTTCTGTGCCATCAGGCGGCGACGGCCCGGCTCGGGGCCGCGGGACGGATCCCGTTCACGTGGTTGGTGACCCGAGCCAGGATGGCAGCGTCGGTCTGGTCGGGATGCTCGACCTTCTCGGCGGCCACGATGGCGTTGATGACGGTCTGCAGGCTGACGCCCTTCGACGTTGCGACCTGTGCGACGGTCTGACCGGACTGCAGGGCCGTCATCAGATCAGCCTCGGAGATGCCAAGGGTCTTGGCCACGATGGCCGAGTTGTGGCCGCCAC
>JAYTFI010000620.1:0-2932 GCA_043734485.1 Acidimicrobiales bacterium
GAAGAAGCCGTTGTTCAAGATGTTGTGATGCGAGAGCGTCGCTCCCTTCGGGAAGCCCGTCGTGCCGCTCGTGTATTGGATGTTGATGGCATCGTCGAACTGAAGACCCGACAGGCGGGTGCGCACCCTGTCGGGTGACACCGACTGCCCGGCGCTCAGCAGCGCATCCCATTCGGGCGAGAACAGGAAGATCGTGCGTTCGAGCGAGGGAAGGTCGGGCGTAGCTGCCGCGACCATGGCGCGGTAGTCGCTCGTCTTGAAGTCGGGCGCCGCGATGAGCACGCGGCAGCCGGACTGATTGAGCGCATAGGTCAGCTCATGGAGCCGATACGCAGGGTTGATGTTGACGAGGATCACGCCGAGCTTCGCCGTGGCGAACTGGACGAGCGTCCACTCGGCGTAGTTCGGACTCCACATGCCGACACGGTCACCCACCTCGAGCCCGAGGGACAGGAGCCCGCGGGCGACGTCGTTCACCGCATCGTCGAGCTGCGCGTACGTGAAGCGGAGCCCCTGATGGCAGCTGACGAGCGCGTCCGAGTCCGGGAACGTTGTCACCGTCCGTTCGAGGTTCGCGCCGATGGTCTCACCGAGTAGCGCCGTCGCAGATGCTCCGCTCGCATACGAAAGGCGTCGTGTCGTGGGCATTGGCTTCCCCTTGGTCCCGGCTTCGGTCCGGAGACTATTGCTCAGGACTCGCGGTAGTCGCCGAACTCGCCATCTCGGGCCGACAGTGCCTCGGTGACGTTCTTCGCCAGTTGCCCGAAGTACTCGCGGCTGGCCCGTTGGTGGAACCCGAGGGCGTTCAGATCGGCAGTGGCCTTCATCCCATCACGCATGCCCATCGTCTCCATGGCCCGGTGCACGACCCGCTTGTTGATGGCCTGCAGGTCCGGCGGGACCTTCGCCACCCGCTCGGCCATGGCCAGCACCGCGTCGTCGAGCGCCCCGATCGGAAAGGCGCGATTGGCGAAGCCCGCGGCCACGGCCTCCGTGCCGCTCATCGAGTCGCCGGTGAGCATCGCCTCCATCGCCCTGCGCATGCCCATGAGCCACGGCTGCCAGACCATGTCGGGGGACGACATCGAACGAACCGGTGGGTAGCCGATCTGCGCATCGTCGGCGACGTACACGAGGTCGCACGCACTCGCCAGCTCCGTGCCGCCGGCCAGGCACCAGCCGTGCACCTGCGCAATGAGCGGCTTCGAGAGGTCCATCATCTCGAACCAGCCATGCAGGACGTGACGGGCCCAGCCGCCATCGGCGGGGGAGATGGCCCAGGGCGGCTTCTCCGAACGATCCTGCGAGAGGTCGTACCCGGCTGAGAAGCACGGTCCGCCGCCGCGGATGATCAGTACACGTACTTCCGGGTCGCGGTCACCCGCCCGCAAGGCCTCGAACAGCTCTGTACGCAGACGATGCGAGAGCGCGTTGCGCTTCTCCGGACGATTCAGCGTGAGGCGCCGCACGTACGGCCGGGGATCATCGATCAGGACAACGGGCTCAGTCATGACTGCATCCTTTCGCCACTGCTTGCCGTCGCCCAACTCGAACCGCCGCGGCTAATGGGCTCTCGGGTCTTCAACTTCCGCTGCATTCGCTGATTCAGCGCCTGGCGACTGACGCCGACGCGGACGGCCAATCCGCTGAGGTTCCCGCCCCGTCGCATCCATGCCGCGATCGCGGTCATCTCGGCGGCCTCCATGTCCGCTCGAATTCCCCGCAACCGCCGGAGCGAGCCCGCCGGGTCGGTGTTGAGCTCGTGTGCCGTAGGCATCTCCATGCCGTCGTGGTACGGAGTCGGTATGACACACAACCCTGGATCAGACGGGCGTGGCACGAGCGCTCAGTCCACTCGTCGAATCTCGGTACACGGCCTTCGTCAACGGCTGTTGACGCGATTTCGGGGGTCGACCTGGGAATTCTCTGACAACGGGTGTTGACGTCCGACGGAGGTCGAAACCTGGGTTGCCGAGGCAGGGTCCGAGGCGCACCTCTGGAGCACGATCATCCGGGGTCGACCGGGGTTAGCCGGGGTTAGCACCTAGACCCAATACCGTTTCAGCGCACGCGTAAGCCGTTTGGAACACGCGGGTGACTCGCTCGCCGAGACCACGCACGCGGATCCCTCTCCAGTTGCGATCACAATATCAGCGCGCTTACCAACTTCGATGCTGCCGCGGTCGTCGACAACACCGAGAAGTTCGGCAGCAGTTGTGGTTGCGGCAGTGAGTGCCTGCAGCGGAGTCATTCCGCAGGCGACCATTTGTTCCAGCCTTGTCTTTCGATCGCATATGCGAGGACGGCGATCCCTCGCTCGGCGGCTTCGAGCACACCCATCGGCGCGGCCATCACCCATCTTCGGGCGGCATTCGCCTCCTCGACGAGGACAGCGAGTTCGTTGGCGCGATAGTGGCCGTGACGCGGATCGTCGCGAGGTGACAGCACACCGCCGCTCGTACAGACCTTGATGACATCGGATCGAGATGGCCGTCGGCCATGAAATACACGTGGCAGTCGATGAATCCGGGGTAGACGCCGAGCCGGACGCGTCGATTCGCTCGTCACCGTCGAGGCCCAGTCCAACTCCCACAATTCGCCCGCCTTCGATCACCACGTCGCCACGAGCCGGCTCAGACCGCCCATCAATCACCGCTGGAAGCGCAACTTCCGAGGGCTTGCGGTTCGGCGTCAGCCACGGCGCTTGACGCTGATGACGCCGGTGTCGAACCCGCCAGGTGGAGACCGCCGCCGAACCGGGCGTGTCCGATCGAAGTTGGCCGCTAGGTTAGCCGGACGGCTAACCTAGCTCCGACCGGTCATCAGCGCGGAGGTGCCGAGCGGTTCAGCGCGTTGCGCCGATCATGGTCTCGATGACGCCGGAGAGACGCTCGATCGTGTCGAAGAGGGCGGTGGCCCGGTCACCGTTCGG
>JAYTFI010000621.1:0-1696 GCA_043734485.1 Acidimicrobiales bacterium
GGATCGCCGCCGGTGGCATCGATCGCCTGTTGATCTCGCCATGGCAGGACACCGGGGAACCGCGCCTCGGGACCGTTGGCGTCGATGAGGCCGATGCACTCGACCACTACGCCACCTCGATCGGCCTTCGCCGGCACCAAGAGGTCACCGGCCGGTGACGCCGTGGTCGACACCCGTGATGCGGCTACGGGGGTCGGCCACGTTCTCGTCGTTGTCGAATCGCAACTACCGCCTGTTCATGGTCGGGCAGTGCGGCTCGATGGTCGGTACCGCGATGCAGGCCGTCGCACAGTCGTGGCTCATCCTCAAGCTGACCGGAAGCGGCACCGCCCTGGGCGTGACCGTGTCACTCCAGTACCTCCCGGTGCTGTTCCTCAGCGGACCGGCCGGAGTGCTGCTCGATCGCACCGACCGGCGCCGGATGCTTTTTCTGATCCAGGTGCTCGGCGGCGCGCAGGCGCTCGCCCTCGGGGTGATGACGATCGCGGGCACGATCCGACTGCCGACGGTCTACGCGTTCGCTGCCACCCTCGGGCTCATCAACTGCATCGAGCAACCCCTGCGCCAGCTGTTCATCTTCGACGTCGTCGACGGCGAGAACGTCTCCAACGCGATCGCGCTCAGCATGGCCCTGAACAACATCAGCAAGTTCGTCGGACCGGCTGCGGCCGGCATGGCCATCGGGGCGATCGGCATCGGCCCGTGCTTCCTGCTGAACGCGGTGTCGTTCGTGGCCATGATGGTGGCAGTGGCGCGCATCCGCGCCGATGAGCTGCGCACGACCGCGCCCCAGCCCCGGCGGCCCGGCCAGTTCCGGGAAGGGCTGCGCTACGTGCGGCGGAGTCCGGCACTGCTCGGTCCGCTCGTCGTCCTGGGGATGCTGTTCGGCCTCTCCTGGCAATACGAGGTGTTGCTCCCGCTGTTCGCCCGCTACTCGTTCCACGGTGGCGCAGGCATGTACGGCACGATGACGGCGGTGGTCGCTGTGGGCTGCCTCATCGGCGGCCTGATGATGGCGAGCCGGCCGGCCGTGACGGATCCCATGATCATGTGGTCGCTCGTCGCCGTCGCCGCTTGCCAGTTCACGCTCGCCGCGACCCGTTGGTTCCCTGCCGCGCTGCTCGTGCTCACCTTCTCGGGTGTGGCCGGCATCACGGCCGCCGGCGCCTGCAACTCGTTGCTTCAAGTCCGTTCGACGCCCGAGATGCGAGGTCGGGTGATGGGGCTCTACGCGATCGCGATCATCGGGACACGACCGATCGGCGGGCCGATCGTCGGCTTCGTCGCGGAGCGCACCGGGCCGCGTTGGTGCCTGGTCTTCTGCGGTGTCGCAGTGCTGGTGGTCACGCTGCCCTTGTGGGCTGCGCTCAACCGTGCCGCGGCCCGTTCGGCCGGACATGGCCTTCGCACCCCCGCGGTGGTCCGCACGGAACCGGCGTCACTCCCGACGCTCCCGATCAGCGTCACCGTGGACGCCTTCGACCGATGACGCGAGCACGACGCAGAGGAGACGACCGATGAGCATCGACGGCCCCCGGACGTGGGACCCGACCCAGCAGATGCGTGCCCTGGCATCCCCGATACGGGGCTACGCGCGCGACCTCATCGAGGTGCTCGATCGGCACCGCGGGAACATGGCCCCGGCCTACGACGAGGTCATGCCCATCCTGCATCGGTTTCTCGCGGATCCGGCACT
>JAYTFI010000622.1:0-6126 GCA_043734485.1 Acidimicrobiales bacterium
GTCAGACGCGGGCGCCCGCAAGGATGCCGGTGGCTTCCTCGGGCGGCATCACGTTGATCAGTACGCCGGTGCCGAGCTCGAAGCCGGCCCGGGTGGCGATCTTCGGGTAGACGTGCGCATGCCAGTGGTAGGTGCCCTGGGCCCGATAGGGCGCCGAATGGAAGACGATGTTGTAAGCGACGTCGCCGAGCGCGCTGCGCAGGCTGGAAAGGCCGTGCCGCAAGCCAATGGCGACGGCTGCGAGGTCATCCAGATCGGCGGTGTGGAGGTGAGCAGAGTGCGTGCGGGGTATGGCCAGCATCTCGAACGGCGTGCCGCTCCAGTAGGGGCACACGACTACGACACGGTCATCGGCGTAGACGACGCGGTGGCCGGCGTCGAGCTCGGCCTCGATGGTGGTGCAGAGTAAGCAGGCGCCGGAGAAGCGGTCGAAGCCGGCCTGCTCGTTGAGGATCTCGCCCGGCACGAACGGCAGGCCGAGAAGCTGGCCATGGGGATGCACCAGCGACGCGCCGGCCTCGCGCCCGTAGTTCACGATGGCCTGGCTGTAGCGCAGCTCGGGCATCGACGCGTGCGCCTCGGCGCGGGCCGCGATGGCGGCGATGACGAGGCGGGCCTGATCGTCGGACAGGTCGGCCCAGGAGGCGTCGTGATCGGGATGGACCACGAGGACCTCGTGCATGCCCGATGCATCGGCCTGGGTGAAGATCGGACCGAGGTGCTCGACGACCATCGGGTCGCGCCCCTCGAAGGCCGGATAGAGGTTCGGGACCACGAGCACGCGCCAGCTCCCGTCGGGCCCGGGGGTGACGAACGTAGGCGGCTCGGTCTCCGCCTGGCCCGGGCAGAACGGACACGGCCGACCGGAATCGACCTCGACTTCCAGGGATCGCGTCATGAACTCGTTCGGCCGCTGACGACGCTCCGCATTGATGGCTACCCATCGTCCGGTGAGAGGGTCGAGTCTGAGCTGGCTCATGGGTTTGTGCGTCTGTCCGTTTCCGATGCGGCCCGGATGCAAGGAGCCGTTGCAAATCTCGTATGGGCGGCACGCGAAGTCTACCCCTCACCGTCAGGCAGCGGTTCACATGCGACGCAATGCATGCAACGTGTGTCCAATGGGCGAGCGGGCCCGTACGCTTGAGGCTGTGCCAGCGACCTCTGCGCCTGCCAACGGACGCGTGTACCTCGATCATGCGGCAACGACGCCGATGCTGCCCGAGGCCGTCGATGTGATGCTCCCGCTCCTGAGCGAGCACTTCGGCAACCCATCGGGTGTCCACGTCCACGCCCGCCAGGCCCGGACGGTGCTAGAGGAGTCACGTGACCGGCTGGCCGACGTCGTTGGCTGCCGCGCCCGTGAGGTCGTGTTCACAGGCGGGGGAACCGAGGCGCTCAACTTCGCGCTGCGGGGGATCGCTCGTGCAGGTCGTGATCCGCTCACCATCGCGCTCAGCACGGTCGAGCACGACGCCGTCCGCAACACGACTGCGGCGATGGTCCAAAGCGCGGGCACTCGCGCGGTCGAGCTGCCCGTGGGTGCCGACGGGGTGCTCGATCTCGCTGCGGCGGAAGCCTGCATCGACTCGTCCGTGGGCATCGTCGCGGTGATGGCGGTGAACAACGAGGTCGGAACGATCCAGCCGATCGAGCAGCTCGCGGCGATCGTCCGGGCGAACGCGCCTGATGCAGTGCTCGTGATCGACGCCGTGCAGGCCATGGCGTGGATCGACGTACGCCCACTGGCCCGGTTCGCGGATCTCCTCGCGCTTTCCGCGCACAAGTTCGGCGGGCCGAAGGGGACGGGATGCCTCGTGGTGCGCGAGGGCGTCGTCATCGATGCGCTGATCCACGGAGGGGGCCAGGAGCGTGATCGGCGCAGCGGCACGCAGAACGTCGCAGGCATTGCGGCCATGGCCGAGGCTGCGGTCATCACCGATGCCCGTCGGTCGGCAACCGTTCTGCGGGTCGGCCCTCTGCGCGACCGGCTGCTCGCGGGGTTGTGCTCGGCGATTCCGAGAGCGGTCGTGACGACACTTGCGGCGCGCGCAGCGGGAAGTGCGCATGTCTGCATCGATGGCGTCGAGAGTGAGGAACTGCTGATCCTGCTCGACCGCGACGGCGTGAGTGCATCCGCCGGCTCGGCTTGTGCGAGCGGTGCGTTGCACGTGTCGCCGGTGCTGCTGGCCATGGGTGTTCCGAAGGAGCGCGCGCTCGGGTCGTTGCGACTCACCCTCGGCGCGGCGACGACCGATGCCGACGTCGACCTCGTCCTCGAAGTGCTGCCGCGCGCGGTCGCCAGGCTGCTGGCGTGAGCGCGTTGCCCATGAAGGTCCTCGTGGCCATGTCCGGCGGGGTTGACTCTTCGGTTGCGGCTGCGCTGCTGATCGAGCAGGGCCACGAGGTCGCCGGCGCCACGCTCAAGTTGTGGGGCGGGGAGAGCGACTCGGGCTGCTGCTCCGTCGCCGATGTCGATGATGCCCGCCGGGTCGCGCAGCAGCTCGGCATCGACCACTACGTCTTCAACTTCGGCGACGACTTCGAGCGTTACGTCGTCGAGCCCTACGTGCGGGCCCATCAGGAGCTGAAGACGCCCAATCCGTGCGTCGAGTGCAACCGTCACATCAAGTTCGACCGCCTGCTGCGGCGGGCCGACACGCTCGGTTTCGACGCCATTGCGACGGGTCATCACGTGCGCCTCGTCACGCTCGAAGGCCACCTCGCGCTGGGCCGGGCCGTCGACCGGGCGAAGGACCAGAGCTACGTGGTGCACATGCTCGGTGAGGACGTGCTGCGCCGCTGTCTGTTCCCGGTAGGTGAGCTGGACAAGGCCACCGTGAGGGCACGTGCCGCCTCGCTGGGTCTGAGGACGGCCGACAAGCCGGAGAGCATGGACGTGTGCTTCGTGGCCAAGACCGGCGGCGGGCGGCGCACGTTCCTGGGCGACCGCATCCCGTTGCGTGGCGCCCGGGTGGTCGACCGCCAGGGAGTCGTCGTTGGCTCTGTGGACGCGATCGAGCTGATCACCATCGGGCAGCGCAAGGGGCTGGGCGGGCTTGGTGGAACGGATCGCCGGTTTGTGGTCGACCTCGACCGTGACCGGCGCGAGGTGGTGGTCGGATCACTCGACGACCTGTTGGTCGACTCCGTTGCGCTGCACACCGTCACGATGCTTTCGCCCGACGTGTGCGTCGATGGTTCGGTCCTCGTGCAGTCGAGTGCGCACGGCGAGGCAGTGTCGGCGGTGTACGACGCAGGTTCCGCAACCGTGCGCTTCACGGAGCCCCAGCCCCGCATCGCGCCAGGGCAAACGGTCGTGCTCTACCGTGGCGAGGTCGTCATTGCCGGCGGCATAGCGCGGGAGACGGACGGTCAGCCCGTCGGGTAGCGGCGCTCTGCGGCGGTGGCCAGGAGTCGTCCCGGCCGGGTCGGCACGATCAGGAAGCGTGCGGTCTTCCCTGTCGTGCCGAGATCGCGGGGCCCGGTCACCTTTGTCACCTCGACCCTCTCCCGCAGGAGCACCTCAACAGCGAGGCCTGGCGCGCCGGCGGTGAGGTCGAGTGAATCGGAACCGGCCGGCGCAGCTCGGAGCATCTCGATGTCCTGGCGCCGGAACAGGACCGGTTCCCTCAGCGTCGACTCGTCGTGCACGACGAACCCGGCGGGCACGAACACGACGAAGCGGCGGGCGACTGCGTACAGCGACCGCGAGGTCACGAACACAAGCCCGGCCCCGAGCACGGTTGCGACGCCACCGAGGACCCACTGCCGGGAAGCCAGCAGGAGCGGCCCTGCGACCGGCCCCGAGGCCAGCGCTACTCCGGCGAGGGGTATCGGCCCGACTAGCAGCACGGCCGACGGGCGCAGCAGGAAGCGACGCTCGTTCGGGTACGCGGGGCCGTTCACCGCGAGCAGCCCGGTCTCGGCCGAGTGCACCACGATCACGGCCAACACCGCCGCGCCCACGCCGACGCTCACGGCCACCCCCGATGGCCGGGCGTGCACCCACGACCAGACCGCCGTGGCCAGTGCGAGCGGTGCAGCTGTCCGAAGGACGACGAGCCCGGCCGGATGGAAGATCAGGGTGGCCAGAAGCCCGAGGCCCCAGCCCGCCCAGGCCAGCGTGACGGCGACGACCTGCACCGGGCGTGAGCAGTCGGCGAGGCCGTCACCGAGGAGCTGACCGAACGCGAACGGCAGCACGAACCACACCGCGCGCACAGCCCACGGCCACGCCTGTTGCATCCGGGTCGGCACGGCCGGCGATGGTACCGGCGATCCGAGATGCGGCCCGCGCCCAAGGACCGGGCCCGAGGATCGGGCCAGCGGGCGGGTGGCCGACAGGCCGCTATGGTCCGCAGCCATGGCGTCCGCCCACAACGAGCGCACCGGTGAGGACACGGGCCCCGACGACGATCCGGCGTCGGCGGCCCGGCGGGTCGAGGAGCTCCGCGACGTCATCGACCACCACAACCGCCGCTACCACGACCTCGACAGCCCGGAGATCGCCGATGCCGACTACGACGCGCTCGTACGCGAGCTGCGTCGTCTCGAGGCCGAACGCCCAGAGCTGACATCGGCCGAGTCACCCAGCCAGAAGGTTGGCGGCCAGGCCAGCACGCAGTTCAGCGCCGTTCGGCACCTACAGCCCATGATGTCGCTCGACAACGTGTTCGACGCGGCCGAACTGGCGGGCTGGTGGAAACGCAACGAGCGGATCCTCGGCTCCGATGTCGTGATGCAGTTCGTATGTGAACTGAAGATCGACGGGCTGGCCATGTCACTGCTCTACCGCGACGGTGAGTACGCCCGGGCCGCGACTCGTGGCGACGGGCTCGTCGGGGAGGACGTCACCGAGAACGTGCGCACCATTGCGGCCGTGCCGAAGCGGCTCGTCGAGCCAAAGGCGTCGGCGGCACAGTCCTTCGGCGGGCCGGTGCCGACCATGCTCGAGGTGCGGGGCGAGGTGTTCATGCCGGTCGACGCGTTCGCGGCGCTCAACAAGCGGCGCGGCGAGTCGGGAGACCCACTGTTCGCGAACCCGCGGAACTCGGCTGCTGGCAGCCTGCGGCAGAAGGACCCGACGATCACTGCGGGACGCGAGCTGTCGTTCCTCAGCTACCAGCTCGGCGCGATCGAGGGTGGTCCGTCGTTCCGCACGCACTCCGAGACGCTCGCGTTCCTGTCCGACTGCGGCTTCCCGGTCAATCCGGAGATCCGTGTCCTCACGTCACTCGACGACGTGCTCGGCTACTGCATGTATTGGCAGGAGCACCGACACGACCTTCCGTACGAGATCGATGGCGCGGTCATCAAGATCGACAATCTCGACCAGCGGGCCGAGCTCGGTGTGACCAGCAAGGCACCGCGGTGGGCCATCGCCTACAAGTTCCCACCAGAGGAGCGCACCACCAAGCTCAACAGGATCATGGTGTCGATCGGCCGCACCGGGAAGGCAACGCCGTTCGCCGTGCTCGAGCCCGTGTTCGTCGGCGGCTCGACCGTTGGCATGGCCACGCTGCACAACCAGGACCAGGTACGCCTCAAGGACGTCCGCGAGGGCGACACGGTGGTGGTGCGCAAAGCGGGCGACGTGATTCCGGAGGTCGTCGGCCCAGTGCTGTCCCTTCGGCCTGAAGGCCTGGGGGCGTGGACCTTTCCGACCGAGTGCCCGGTGTGCGAGCAGCCCCTCGTTCGGCCCGAGGGCGAGAGTGACACGCGGTGTCTGAATGCCGACTGCCCAGCGCAGGCCTGGGCCCGCATCGTGCATTTCGGCTCGCGGGGCGCGATGGACATCGAGGGGCTCGGCGAACGGACGGTCGGCGTCTTCATCGAGGCCGGACTGCTGGACAACGTGGGCGACGTCTACGAGCTGCCGGTGCGGATCGCCCGCCTCCGCGACCTCGAGCGCTTCGGCGAAGTGTCGGTGCAGAACCTTGTCGGCGCGATCGAGGGTTCGAAGCAGCGTCCGCTCGGCAACCTGTTGTTCGGACTCAACATCCGCCATGTGGGCGCCACCATGGGCCAGGTCATCGCCCGGGCGTTCCACCACATGGACGGGCTGCTCGAAGCGACCGAGGCGGACATCGCCGCGGTCGACGGTGTCGGCGGTGTGATCGCGGCAAG
>JAYTFI010000623.1:0-1763 GCA_043734485.1 Acidimicrobiales bacterium
GTCGAGCTCGTCCGCGTCCGGTAGGTGATCGAGCATCGTGACCATGACATCGAACGGGTCGGTGCGTCCGGCGTCGCTCCAGGCCTGCCGCGCCCGCTGCGCATCGATCATGATCCTGTCGATCGGTCCAGAAGCGAGCCAGCCATCGCCGCGGCGGACCGCTCGGCGCAATGCCGCCTCGCTCGTGCCGCCGATCAGGAGCTTCGGCCCGGGCTGCTGGATGGGCTTCGGCTCGAAGCCGATGGGATCGAAGCCGTAGTACCGGCCATGGAACTCCGGACGCTCGTCGGTGAAGAGCGTCCGCATCACGTCGAGCATCTCGTCCATACGCGCGCCACGCGTCGAGTAGTCGGCGCCGACGGCTCGGAACTCGTCCGCGTTCCATCCGACGCCGAGACCGAGCTCGAGCCGCCCGGACGAGAGGATGTCGAGCGTGGCGATGTCGCGGGCGAGCAGCAGCGGGTTGCGCAGAGGCGCGATGAGCACGCTCACCCCGATGCGGATGGTGGAGGTCGCTTGGGCGATCGCCGCGAGCGCGACGAGCGGTGAGACGAAGTCCGCGTCCGGCCGGTAGAGCAGACGCCCGTAACGGGCCACGATGTCCGCGCCGTCGGCGCGCAGCGCCGCGTGGTCGCTCAGCCAGACCGACTCGTAGCCGCATGCTTCGGCGCGTTGCGCGAGCGCCACCACTGCCCCGGCCTTGGCCAGCGCGAGGTTGACGCCGACCTTGACGCGAGGCGCCGCAGTCATCCGCCCGTGTCCGCCGGCTCGAAGAGCGGGACCCAGCATTCCCCTTGCTCCACGAAGCGGACGCAGACGCGCATGCCAATGGTGACGTCGCCCGGCACGCAGCCCACGACGTTGCTCGTGAGCCGCAGGTTCGGCTGGTCGTCGAGCTCGATCAACGCCACGACGTACGGTTCCGAGAGGCCGGGCCGCCACGGGTGGTGGTTCACGACATAGGAGTACACGGTCCCTTTGCCGCTCGTCACCTCGTAAGCGAGGTCGCGGCCGTGACACGCCGCGCACATGGGTCGGGGCGGGTGCGACCATGTCCGACACGCCCGGCACCGCAGCATCCGGAGCTCGCCGTTGCGCCCGGCGGTCCAGAACTCCCGGTTGAGGTCGGTCAGCGCCGGGAGCTCACGCGGCTGTTGTCGTTCGTCCATGCCATTCACCTCGTCAACAGAAGGCATCCGGTGTTGGCGCCGCCGCCGGCGGCAGCGAGAACAACCTCGGCCCCGGGCACCTGACGCGCACCGGCACGTCCCTGCAGTTGCAGGATCGCTTCGTGGAGGAGCCAGTAGCCGTGCAGCCGTCCCGCCGACAGCTGCCCGCCGTAGGTGTTCATCGGCAGCTCGCCGCCCAAGGAGATGCGCGACCCGCCTTCGACGAACGGTCCACCTTCGCCGCGCTTGCAGAACCCGAGGTTCTCGAGCCAGCTGAGCGCAAGGAACGTGAAACCGTCGTAGAGCTCGACCGCGTCGACGTCGGAGGGCTTGAGGTCGGTGCGCGACCAGAGCTGGCGAGCGGAGTCGTCGTGGCCCATCGCCGTGAAGTCCGTTCGTTGGTCCCAGGACATCTTCCCGCGCGTCGCGCAGGCGACCGCCTCGAAGCGCACCGGGAGGTTCGGGCAGTCCGCTGCATGGTCGGCGGCGGACACGATCAGGGCGACTGCGCCGTCGATCGGGATGTCGCAGTCGAGAAGCCCGAATGGCTCTGCGATCCAGCGCGCGTTCAGGTAGTCCTCGAGCGTGATCGGC
>JAYTFI010000624.1:0-4985 GCA_043734485.1 Acidimicrobiales bacterium
GTCGGCGGCGGTGCGCTCGGGTCGTCGGTGTTCCGCGGGCTTCGGGATGCGCTCGCGCTCGGCGTGATCGAGGACCTGCCGAAGATGCACTTCGTACAGACCGAGGGCGCCGCGCCACTCGAACGGGCATGGCGCCGTGTGGCCCTGCGCGCCCTGCGGTCGCTCGGCCGGGAGGGACTGCTCGCCACCGGCGACGACCGACCCGCGCCCGTCGACGTCGCCATGGCTGCGGTTGCGCTCGCCGATGTGTCGGCGCGCGCTGCGGTCGAGGAGGCTCTGCTGCACGCGGCCACGCACCGGTCGTCGTACATGTGGTCATGGGAGGAGGAGCCGGTCAGCATTGCCACGGGAATCCTCGACGACGAGACCTACGACTGGTTGGCGCTCGTACGGGCGATGTTGACGACCGGCGGCTGGCCCCTCGTCGTCAGCGAATCGCAGATCGAGCGGGCCAACGCACTGGCCACGGCTGACGGCGAGGGTGCCGAAGCAGACGAGACGGGTACGGCCGGCCTCGCCGGCGTTGTGGCGCTGCGGGCCGACGGACTGCTCGGCGACGGCGAACGGATCGTCGTGCTGGTTACCGGCGTTCGTCGCTAAGGACCCGGACGTCCAAGGGACCTTCCGGGTCCTGACCCGGCGAGCCGCACGTCCCCGGATCGGAGTTGGGCCACGCATCAGCAGGCCCGCGCGAGTGGCACGCTGGGCAGATGACCGCCGATGTGCCCGGCCCCGCCGACCCCGCCGCCAACGACACGTTCCCACGCCAGCACGCCCGCACCCGTCGCCTCACGCTCGGCGAGCCGCGGGCGGTTCGCATCGCCCCCGACGGCGAGCGCATCGTGTTCCTCCGCTCCGATAGCGGTAACGACGCCGTCACCCGCCTTCGCGTGCTGGAGCCCGACAAGTCCGGCGTGTGGTCGGAGCGGCTCGTCGCCGACCCGACAGCGCTGGCCCGAGCCGGCGACAGCGACCTCCCGGTGGCCGAGCGGGCTCGCCGGGAGCGGCTGCGCGAGTCGGCCGAGGGCATCACCGCAATCGACACCGACCGCGAGGTCCGCCTCGCAACGTTCGTGCTGAGCGGTCAGCTCTTCGTGGCCGACCTCCTCGGCGGCGAGGTGCGTTCGCTGGCGAACAGGCCCGGCGCGTTCGACCCACGGCTCTCCCCCGACGGCCAATGGGTCGCCTACGTGAGCGACCGGTGCCTCCACGTCATCGCCGCGGACGGCAGTGGTGCGGACCGCCTGGTGGAGGGCGAACAGGACCCCGATGTCAGCTGGGGCATGCCCGACTTCATCGCCGCCGAGGAGCTCAACCGATACCGAGGGTTCTGGTGGTCACCCGATTCGACCGCGATCGTCGCCGCCCGCGTCGACGACTCACCCGTGCAGACCTGGTACATCGCCGACCCTGCGAACCCGAGCCGCGAGCCGTCGGTTCATCGGTACCCGGTCGCCGGTTCGGCCAACGCCAAGCTGGCTCTCGCCGTGTTCGACATCGCCACGCTCGCCCGCACGGACGTCATATGGAGCCACGAGGAACTCCCGTACCTGGTGGATGTGCAGTGGACCGAGGAGGGTTTGCTCTGCACACTGATGAATCGGGCTCAGACGCTCCAGCGCACCGAGCGCATCGATCCAGCGACCGGCGTGAGGTCACTACTGCGCGAGGTGACGGATCGCGTCTGGGTAGAGCTCACACCCGGCACCCCCGTGCTGTTGCCGGACGGTTCACTGGTCGTGACGGTGGTGACAGGCGCGCAGGAAGGCGAGCCCGAGGGAACGCACACGTTGGCCATCGTGGCCGCAGGTCCCGACGTAGTGCCGCGCATCGTCACGCCGCCCAACCTCCAGATCCGCCGGGTGATCAGCGCCGACCAAGCCCACGCGATCGTGGCCGCCACGGCAGCGACGGCGATCCCCGGCCTGGCGATCCCGGCTGATCCCGGCTGCATCGCCATCCTCCGGGTCCCGCTCCTATCGGATTCAAATGAGCCGATCACCGTCGTCGCCGGCGGGACAGACGATCCTGGCCTCCACAGCGTCGACAATGTCGGCGACCTCAACGTCGTCCGCAGCGTCAGCGTGAAACGTCTGCGCGCGGACTACGTGGTGACGCAGGCCGGCACCGCAGTGGCGTCGATCGAGAACCGGGCGGAAGTCGCGCTCGTGCGGCCCCATCCGAACTTCTTCCGGGTCGGGCGGCGTGGCATCTCGTGTGCAGTGTTCGTCCCTACCGACACTTCACTGCTGGGTGACGGCACCTCGAAGCTGCCGGTACTGCTCGACCCCTATGGCGGCCCGCACGCGCAGCGCGTCGTCGCCGCCCGCAACGCTCACGCCAGCTCGCAGTGGTTCGCGGACCAGGGCTTCGTCGTGCTGGTGGCCGATGGCCGTGGCACGCCCGGTCTGGGTCCGAACTTCGAGCGCGAGGTCCACCTCGACCTCGCCGGCCCGGTGCTCGACGACCAGATCGAAGCATTGCGGGAGGCCGCCGTCCGCTACCCCCTGATGGACCTCGGCCGCGTCGGGATACGCGGCTGGTCCTTCGGCGGCTACCTCGCCGCCCTTGCCGTACTTCGCCGCCCGGACGTGTTCCACGCTGCGGTCGCCGGTGCGCCCGTCACCGAGTGGCGTCTCTACGACACCGCGTACACGGAGCGCTATCTCGGCAATCCAACCGATGATCCGTCCGCATATGACCGGTGCTCGCTGCTGTCGATCGCCGGCGATCTCGTACGTCCACTTATGATCATCCACGGCCTTGCGGATGACAACGTGGTCGCCGCGCACACGCTGCAGCTGTCGAGTGCGCTGCTTGCGCAAGGCCGGCCGCACGAGGTGCTGCCGCTGAGCGGCGTGACGCACATGACGCCGCAGGAGGTCGTGGCCGAGAACCTGCTGAAGCTGCAGGTGGACTTTCTGCAGCGGTCGCTGGGCGGGCCGACCGGCTGAGACGGGGTCAGCTCATCCAGGCACCATCGACGACGAACTCGGACCCGCTCGAATAAGAACTCTCGTCCGACGCCAGGTAAAGGACAAGGTTGGCAACCTCATCGGCAGACGCGTTGCGCCCGAGCGGGATGCGCTGGCGGATCGCTTCACGGACGGTCCCGCCGATGGCGTCGAACGTCTCGAGCATCGGGGTGTCGATGATGCCCGGATGCACCGAGTTGACCCGGATGCCATGGGGCGCGAGCTCGCGGGCGGCCGACTTGGTCATGCCCCGCACCGCCCATTTCGAGGCGCCGTACCCGATGAACCCCGCCGCGCCCTGAAGTCCGGCGATAGAGCTGATGTTCACAATCGAGCAGCCCTGCGGACCCGCCGCGATCATGGCCTTCGCCGCGACCTGCATGCCGAGGAACACACCGGTCTGGTTCACCCGGATGACGCGTTCGTAGTCGGCCAGCTTGGTGTCGAGCAGTCCACCGATCGGGAAGATGCCCGCGTTGTTGACGAGGATGTCGAGGCGGCCGTGCTGCTCGATGATGCCGGCGACAACGGCGACCCACTCCTCCTCATCGGTGACGTCGTGATGAACGTAGGTGCACATATCACCGACGGTCTTGGCCATCAGCTCACCATCGGCGTCGAGCACATCCGAGATGACGACAGTGGCGCCCTCAGCCACGAACCGCGTCGCTTCGGCCGCACCCTGCCCTCGCGCGCCACCGGTGATCAAGGCCACCTTGCCTCGCAGTCGTCCGCTCACGTCCGTCCCCCTCGTGCCACCCGGGCGGCGGCTGTCGACGGCACCCTACCGACCGGTCGACCGCCCGTCGAGCAGGTGCTCAGGCGGTCGGTCCCGCCCGCCGGACGCGCTCGACTTCGATCATCGCCTCCCGCAGCCCGGCCACCCAGTCCCCCTCGTGTTGCGCGACCAGCCGGACGCACCAGGCCAGCGCCTCGCTGCGTGTGCGGGCCACCGACGCGTCCACAAGCGTGTCGAGGACGATCCGCTCCTGCATGCGCAGTCGGGTCATCACCGGCACGCTGATGCTCGTGAACACGTCGCGCAGCGGCCCGCAGGTCACCGCCCACGACACTTTGCGACCGAGCATCGCCTCTGCCGCGCCGGCCAACGCAACCCGGTCACCGCGCGTCACCTCGCGGAAGTGGGCGATCACCGCAAGTCGGGCGGCGTCGCGCGGACCGTCTCCGGGGGACGCACCAGGATCGCGCAGCGCACCCGTCACAAGCACCTCTTCGCGGTCCAGGACCACGTCGACCGGACCTATGAACCAACCGTGCGGGATGTGCGCGTCGAACCAGACACCGACGGCATGCGCAGCATCGGGCCGCGCCGGCTCGGGCGTAGTGCGGTCGGCCACGCCTCAGGTGACCGGCTGCGTCAGAAGGTCACGGGCCAGCCCGTCCCACAGCTGCGAGCTGAGCTGGAGCGAATCGACGTCGACACGCTCGTCGTTGCCGTGGAACATCGACGCGTAGGCCTCGGCCGTGAGCCGCCCACTGAAGAGCCCGAACCCGTAGCTGACCGTCCCCCGCTCGCGGAAGAACTTCGCGTCGGTTCCGCCGACGATGAGGCCGGGAATCAGCTCGGCATGCGGGATCAGCCGACGTGTGACCCGGGCCAGCGAGTCCCACAGCGGCGTGTCCATGGGCGACACGGACGGGTCGGCGCGGTGAATCGTTTCGATCGTGACGTCGTGAGCGAGCTCGCCGAGGATCCCGTGCAAGAGACTGCGGACCTCCGCCTCGGTCTGACCGGGCAAGGTGCGGATGTCGACCTCCAGCTCAACCGTGTCGGGGATGACGTTCGTCTTGACCCCGCCATGTGCGACGTTCGGCGAGTAGGTCGTATGCGTGCATGCATGTGCGTGGCGTGCCAACTGCAGCCTGGGCGAGGTCTGCACAAAGTCCCACAGGCGGTCCGGATCGATGAGCACCGAAGCGAGCTCAGCGGGGAACGCCATGCCCTCGACGAAGGCCGTCCACACGTCCGTGATGACGGTCTGCGGCCGG
>JAYTFI010000625.1:0-2968 GCA_043734485.1 Acidimicrobiales bacterium
CCGGTGCCCGAGTTGTCGTCACGGTTGCCGAACACCATGGTCTGCACGTTGACGGCCGTGCCGATCTCGTGCGGGATGCGCTCACGCACCCGGTAGGCAATGGCGCGGGCGCCGTTCCAGCTGGCGAACACGGCCTCGACCGCGCCACGGAGCTGCACCACGGGGCTCTGCGGGAACTCCTCCTTGGTGTGCTTCTTGACGATCTTCTTGTACTCCTCGCACATCGCCTTGAGCGTCGCAGCGGGGATGGCGGCGTCGTTGATCGCCTTCGACTTGTGCTTCATGGTCTCGAAGACCTTCTCGAACAGCCCACCCTCGACACCGAGCACGATGCGCCCGTACATCGAGATGAAGCGGCGGTACGAGTCGTACGCGAACCGCTCGTCACCCATCACCTTGGCGAGGCCGACGACGGTCTTGTCGTTGAGGCCGAGGTTGAGGACCGTGTCCATCATGCCGGGCATCGAGAACTTGGCACCCGACCTGACAGAAACGAGCAGCGGGTTCGACGCATCGCCGAGCTTGCGGCCCATCTGGCCCTCGACCTTGGCGATCTGCGTGGCGATCTGCGCGTCGAGGCCGGCCGGCCAGCCCCCCTCCATATAGAGGCGGCACGCGTCGGTGGAGATCGTGAAGCCGGGCGGGACGGGCAGCTTGAGTACCGACGTCATCTCCGCCAGGTTTGCTCCCTTGCCACCGAGAAGGTCCTTCAACTTCATCGGTGCGACCTTGTGCTTGTGGTCGAAGGAGAACGTGTACTGCACCGCCCGGTTCTTGGGGTCACGAGGGGCCGGCTTCGCAGCGGCCTTCCGAGCGGGTGCAGCCTTTGGGGTCGTCTTGGTAGCCATAGCGCGGGCGAGAGGTTACTCGCCATCGGCGAACACGGCGCGGACGCGCAAAGTGCCCCTCGCCGGTCCACCGTTGCCGGCGTCCCTGCTCGGGGCACTCCACTCGGAAGGATCCACGATGAGCGATCTGGTGGCGGTTAGCCTCTGGGTCGTTCACTTTTCATTCGCCCGTCAGAGAAGGCTCTGGCGGGCGAATGCCGTTCTCCGGCCCGGTTCGGGCAAGCCCGCTCCGATCCGAATTCCGACGCTTCGACCTTGCGGTGTCCGTGCCGACGGGATTCGCTTCCGTCGCTGCGCTCCGCTCCATCGCGACTGCCCTTGCGGACCTTCGCTCCGTTGCGTTGCAGCGGCGATGTGATCAGTATCTGGGTCGCAAAACTCCAGGTCAAGGGGTATTTATGAATACACGGCGTTGTCCCCCAGAAATTCCCGTTCATGCACAGGAAACACCGATGTCGTCCCCAGTCGGCCTTTGGTTTTCCACCGGTTGCGCACCGCTTCGTCCACCGACCGCCACCGGCCGACCGCCACCGCCTCGACCGCACGCAGCTGCGCAGCGCTCTCCTCGGGAAGCGTGTCGGTGATGAACCGGCCAGGGGCCGTCTCCACCGATGCACGCACCTTCAGCCGCTCGGCACTGCGGTGGGGCGGGATCACTTCGATATAGACATGCCATTCACTGAGCTGCATCCGCGGACTGTCAGTCGCAGGCGCGCCGCCCGGCGAGAAACCGAACCCAGCGAAAAACCGTCGGGCCTCAGGTCCACGAGTCGACCTTGTACCACTGCACCTTCGAATCAGCATGCGCTGAGCACTTCACCGAGATCCGCAACAGCGCGCCCGACCCCGACCCGAGCACGGTCAGCACACCGCGTGTGAAGCGGTCGGGTTCGACGCCGACCAGCTGCAGCAGACCGTGCTTGTCGACAAGTTCGAGCGCAGCGCGAGCGCGACGGTCGAAGTCCTCGTCGAGCGCGACGTTGTCAGTGAACAACGCAGCCGCCATGGCCGAGTCCCAGTTGTTCAGCAATGCGACGAGGCGCCTCCCGAGCCGGCCGATCGGCCAGTCGAGCCCGCGGCCGCTCCCGTCCCCCAACGCCGCGCAGCGCAGGATGGCCCACGCCATCGGCCGGGCCGGCGCATACGTGACGTTGCCGAGCGTGATCACGCCTAGGCGACGGTCCTTCGTCCAGCACATGTGCGAGCCGTACCCAGGCAGGCCGCCGCTGTGCGACGAGGCCAGGCCCGCAGCCCGGTCCGGGTTCGTCTCAAGCCCCATGCCGTACCAGGCGAACGGGTCCGTCGGGTCGTATGGATCGGGCCGCTCGGCGACGGCGACGGCCGACATCATGCGGCGAGCCTCCCCGCTCAGCGGCCCGGGCGACGAGGGTTCGGAAAGGAACGCAACCCAGACGGCGAGGTCCTCGACCGTGCTCCAGAGGCCTCCGAGCGGCGCGAACGAACCATCGGCCACAGGCGCCAGATCCGGAACGATCTGCTCGTCCTGCCAGCGGTGAGGGCGGGCCCAGTCGACGCCGTCGGGCGGCACGTCCCAGCCCGTCGAGGCCAGTTCCAGCGGCTCGATCAGCCGTGTCGTGACGAGCTCCTGCAGGCGTGTGCCGGAAACCAGCTCGGCGATGCGGCCGGCGACTGCGTACCCGAGGTTCGAGTACTCGAACGCGGTGCCCGGAAGGGCCGCGAACGTGACGCCCTCGGCCAGCACGCCGTCGAGGAAGGCCGGATCTGCGGCCATGTGCCGGTCGGCCCACGGATCGTCGGTGGCGAGGCCGGACGACATCGTCAGCAGATGGCGGGTGGTGAGCGGAACGGCGGAAGCAGACAGGCGTTGTGCGGCCTCATCGAGCGCGCCCAGCCGGGGGTCGATCGATGCGACCGGTGCGTCGAGGTCGAGGACGCCTTCATCGTGCAGTGTCAGGAGCGCGGCGGCGGTGAACGACTTCGTCATCGACGCGATGCGGAATGGCGTCGAGGCCGTGGCGCCGCCGATGGCACCCACCCGTTCGAGCACGCCGTCGACGAGGATGCCGAACGCGACCTGGGGGATGTGGCCGTGGGCGGCGAAGGAGGCTGCGATCGAGAGCTCCAGCGGGTGCGCGTCG
>JAYTFI010000626.1:0-1979 GCA_043734485.1 Acidimicrobiales bacterium
TCGCGGCCGAGGAACACCTCGCCGTTCTTCTCCCCGAACTGCTGCGGCCCGAGCACGTCGCTCATACCGAACTCGGTGACCATGCGCCGAGCGATGGCCGTGGCCCGCTCGATGTCGTTCGACGCACCGGTGGTGAGCTCGTCGAAGAAGATCTCCTCGGCGGTACGACCGCCGAGCAGCATGGCCAACTCGTCACGTAGACCCGAACGGCTGTGGTTGTACTTGTCCTCGGTCGGCAGTGACATCGTCAGACCGAGGGCCCGACCACGCGGGATGATCGTGACCTTGTGGATCGGGTCGCATCCGGCCAGCACGTGGCCCACCAGCGCATGCCCGCCCTCGTGGATCGCAGTGTTCCACTTCTCTTTTTCGGACATCACGAGCGTGCGGCGTTCAGGACCGGCGATGATCCGATCGGTGGCCGCCTCCATCTCGGAGGCCCCAATCACGGTCTTGTTCCGGCGGGCCGAGATGAGCGCAGCCTCGTTCAGCAGGTTGGCAATGTCAGCACCGGTGAAGCCGGGCGTCTTGCGGGCCATCACGTCGAGGTCGAGGTCGGGGCCCAGCGGCTTGCCCTTGGCATGCACCCGGAAGATGGCCTTGCGGCCTTCGAGGTCGGGGCGGTCGACCATGATCTGGCGGTCGAATCGGCCCGGGCGCAGCAGCGCCGGGTCGAGGATGTCGGGCCGGTTGGTGGCCGCGATCATGATCACGCCGACGCGGGCGTCGAAACCGTCCATCTCCACGAGCAGCTGGTTGAGGGTCTGCTCACGCTCGTCGTGGCCGCCGCCCATGCCAGCACCGCGATGGCGGCCGACGGCGTCGATCTCGTCCACGAAGATGATGGCCGGAGCGTTCGTCTTGGCCTGCTCGAAGAGGTCACGCACCCGGGATGCGCCCACGCCTACGAACATCTCGACGAAGTCCGAGCCGGAAATCGACAGGAACGGAACGCCTGCTTCGCCGGCGACGGCCCGGGCCAGCAACGTCTTGCCCGTCCCTGGCGGTCCGAAGAGCAACACACCCTTAGGAATCTTGGCGCCGATAGCCGCGAACTTGCCCGGGTTCTCGAGGAACTCCTTGATCTCGCGTAACTCTTCGATTGCTTCGTCGGCACCAGCCACGTCGGCAAAGGTCGTCTTCGGCGCGTCCTTGGACTGCAGTTTGGCGCGGGCCTTGCCGAACTGCATGATGCGACTGCCACCGCCCTGCATCGAGTTCATGAGCCAGAGGAACGCGCCAAACAGCAGGATGATGGGGAGGAACTGAAAGGCGAGGCTGATCCAGACGTTGTCACGGGCCCGCTTGGCGTCGTAGTCGACGTGGTTGGCCTTGATCTCCTTGGTGAGCGTCTCCTCGTAGCCGACCGGGTACTCGACGGTGTACTTGACGTTGCCCTTGGCGTCCGGTTTCTGGAACTCTCCTGTCACCGTGCTCGTACTGCTCGAGATCTTCGCGGTCTTGATCTGACCCTCGTCGACCTTGGTTTCGAACTCGCTCAGCTTCAGCGTCGTGCGATTTCCATCGCCCTTGAGGACCTGCGATGCCATGAGCAGCAGGAGGAGGGCGATGACGACGTAGAAACCTGCGCTTCGGTGGATCTTCTTCACAGTGCCTCCAAGGATACGGCGGTCCGGACCTTACGCGGCAACGAAGGCGACCACACCGTCGCATTTCCCTGTGAGAGGCCGAGGAGAAGGAGATGTTGGCCTCGTGACGGCGTCACTCGGGGCGGAGCGGCGGGGGCGAAGTGAGAGTCGATTCCTCCATGTCGGCGGGCAATTGTCCGCACTTGAACGCAGCCGGGTGGGATCTGCGCTCGTCCGGGCTGGTCCGTGGGCTTGTCGGGGCACGTCGGTTCACGCCACGTAGCGATGCAGGCCGGCGAGGTGGCGGTTGCGCTCGGCAGCGTCGAGCCCGTAACCCACGACCCACCCAGGTTCAAGTTCGACACCCACGTAGTGCAGGCGCGATGAGAC
>JAYTFI010000627.1:0-1739 GCA_043734485.1 Acidimicrobiales bacterium
CCACGGGGCAGCCGCCGACGTTCCTTGGAGCGGCGTCACCGGCCGAATTGGTGGCCCTTGTCGCCCGTGCCGTCCCCGACCTCCAGCGCAGCATCGGGGCCGGCACCATTGGCGTGCTGTGCCCGGACGGTCTGGTCGACCCGGTCATCGAGGCGCTCCAGGCGAGCAACGTGCTGCTCGATCCGACCGGTACCGTCGCTGATGCGGTGACCGTGCTGCCGGTGGGGTCGACGAAGGGCCTCGAATTCGACGGCGTCGTGGTGGTCGAGCCGAGCCAGGTCGTCCGCGAGGCGGCGCAGGGCCTGCGCGCCCTCTATGTGGCGCTCACTCGGGCCACCCGATCGCTGGTGATCGTCCATTCCGAGCCGCTCCCGGCGTGCCTCTCGGTACAGGACTGATCGCTCGGCGCGGCTTTGCTTTCACGCCGCCCGGCGACGACGCGAATGGAGGATTCGCAAACTCGCCGAGCGGAGCAGAGCCGATCCGCGTGACAGGCTCCTAGTCATGGCCCGTCGACCCGTCGATCTCGACCACGAGACCCTGGCGTTCCTCGCCGAACGCCACCTCGCGACCCTGACGACGTTGCGGGCGGACGGGTCGCTGCATGTGATCGCGGTCGGCTTCACTTACGACGCCGAGGCCGGATTGGTGCGCGTCATCACCGGCGGGACGAGTCAGAAGGTGCGCAACATCGACCGCGGCTCACGGGCCGCGGTGTGCCAGATCGACGGTGCTCGCTGGCTCAGCCTCGAGGGTCCGGCCGTCATACGGCATGACGAGGCGTCGATCGCCGAGGCCGTCCGCCGCTACGGCGAGCGTTACCAGGCACCGCGGCCGAACGACACCCGGGTGGCCATCGAGATCGCGGTCGAGCGCGTGCTCGGCCGGGCCGTCCGCACCGGCGTCACCGGTTGAAAACTGGCGGCCCCGGATGCCCCGGCGATGATGGGCAAAGGGGCCCGGTATCCGCGCTGAGGTGGGCGGACGCCGGTAGCTCAGCCAACAGCGCGGCCATCGACTCCTGTCAATTGACCAACACGGGGTCGTTCAGCTTGAGCTTCTTGAGCGCGAGCCGGGCATCGCCGCTACCGACGAACACGAATCGGTAACGGCCCTTCGGCAGCACGAGCTGAGCACCGTTGGGCCCACCGGCGTAGCGCTGTTCGCGTTCGTTGGCCGCATACAGGAGCTGCACTGTCTGGCGTTCGTCGAACGCGTCGAGGGCGATGCGGGTGCGGGCTGGCACCACCACGGTCGCTTCGATGCGCTGGCCCCATGTCAGCGCGAAGATCCTCGACTTCGCGCCGAGCACCAACGTGGTGGCCTGGACTTCTGCAGGTGCGCGCCGTGCCGAGACCGACTTCGTACCACCCGGGTCGAGCGATGTCAGCAGCTGGTACGTGCCCGCGACGGCCGCCACGAAGACGCCGTTCGTCGCGGTCCGTGTTCCGTCGGGTCGTACCAGCACCCCCGACGCCAGGATGTCACGGCTCTGCAGAACGACGCGCGTGCCCACAGTCGGCACGGCGATGCGTACGACGGCATCGCCGGTGCCAGTCGGCAGCGTTGCTGTACCTCCGTCGAGAACGGCGTCGAACGTCGGCACCGGATCGGCCGGCTCACCCTGCCCGACCACCGTGAATGATGCTGCGGTCGTGAGCTCCTTGGCGAAGGTCAGCCGGTGCACGCCGGCCGGCAGGCTGATAGTGGCCCCGTCACGGACGCACGGGAGTGGACCG
>JAYTFI010000628.1:0-5639 GCA_043734485.1 Acidimicrobiales bacterium
TCGGGTTCCTCGAAGTCCGGTACTCGGTGCCGTGTTCGCGCCCGTCCATCGTTACAGCCTGACGATCGATTCGTCCCGCGGGGAGGGCCTAGGCGCGCCCGCGCATTTTGGGTCGGGTCCGTGCCCGTTTGGGCGCAGGAAATGCCGGCAGTCCACGCGCCCAAACGGCAGGAGACGCGCAGGACGACTCAGGGGACTCGCTGGAGGGTGCCGAACTGGTCGCGCACGCGGAGCGTGACGGTCGCCGTCGCGCTTGGCGTTCCACTCGTGCAGTCGAGCGTTGCGCCGATGGGCAAGACGACGAACTTCGCCTTGGCCGGCCCGCAAGCCCCGCCGCCCCCGCCCGCGAGCAGGCGGGCCGAGGCAAGGCCGACGACCGGGAACGTCGGGCGGATGACGAGTGAGCCGCCGAGACCGATGGTGACGAGGAACGCGACAGGCGTGGTGTCGAAGGGGACGAGGCACTGGAAGGTCAGGCCGACTTCGGCCTTGACGGCTGACGGGCACGATGGTGCTCCCACCCTCGCCGCGACCCGCGTTGCGGGCGTGAACGCGGCCGATCGCACCGCGGCCACGACCGCCTTCGGATCGAGCGGCACTGCTGAATGAGATGTCGTAGTGGTTGCCGCCGAGCCCGCTAGCGCGGACAGGGGAGTCAGCAGTGCGAGCATCGCGGCAACTGCCGTCAGCGGGCGTGGCAGGGCATGGACGACGGGCATCGGCCGGTGACGCTATCGGTCCGCTGTCGGCCGCCCGCCCCCGGTACGATCGGACCCTATGCGCACCGTGCGGGTCATACCGTGCCTCGATGTCAACGGCGGCCGGGTCGTCAAGGGCGTGAACTTCGTCGGCCTCAGAGATGCGGGCGACCCGGTCGAGCTGGCCTCGCGCTATGACGGTGAGGGAGCCGACGAGGTCGTCTTCCTCGACATCACCGCGTCGGTCGAAGAGCGCTCGACGATGCTCGACGTTGTCCGCCGCACCGCCGAAACGGTGTTCATTCCGCTGACCGTCGGCGGTGGCGTCCGTTCCGTAGAGGATGCGCGGGCGCTGTTCCGGGCCGGTGCCGACAAGGTCAGCGTGATGTCCGCGGCGGTCTACCGCCCCGAGCTCGTGAACGAATTGGCCCTCGAGTTCGGGACACAGGCGGTCGTCATCGCCGTCGATGCCCGGCGCTGGTCCGATGGGCGCGACGGCTATGAACTGTTCACCCGCGGTGGCCGCACACCTACTGGGATCGACGCCGTCGAATGGGCGAGAGAGGCGGCCGAGCGGGGCGCCGGCGAGATCCTGCTCACGTCGATGGACCGCGACGGCACCCGCGACGGTTTCGAGCTGACCCTCACGCGGGCAGTCGTCGATGCTGTCACCGTCCCGGTCGTGGCCAGCGGTGGCGTGGGCTCGCTCGACCACTTGGTGGCGGGTGCGCTCGAAGGGGGTGCGGATGCGGTGTTGGCCGCGAGCATCTTCCACTTCGGCGAGCTGACCATCGGTGAGGCGAAGGCGCACCTCGCCGCGGCCGGGGTCGCGGTCCGACCGGTCTGAGGGGCTCGGCGCGGACCCTGTGTAGCCTCGATAGCCGTGACGACCCCCGACAAGAAGCTCGCGATCACTCCGTCCATAGAACGTCGGCTGTCGTGACGACCCCCGACAAGAAGCTGGCAATAACGATGCTGGCCGATCGGGTGCTGGTACAGATCCCTAACGCCGACGGCGAGCGGAAGTCGAAGAGCGGTCTGCTGATCCCAGCCACAGCGCAGGTTTCGAGGCGGCTGACGTGGGCCGAGGTCGTGGCCGTCGGCCCCAGTGTGCGGCTCATCCAGCCCGGCGACCGGGTGCTGTTCAATCCGGAGGACCGCTACGAGGTCGAGGTCAGCGGCGAGGATTACCTGCTGCTGCGCGAGCGTGACATCCACGGCGTGGCTGCCGACCGTCTCGACGGCGCCACCGGTCTGTACCTGTAGCCCCGCAGGATCGAGGCGGGACCCGAAGTCGCAAGGCCATGGCGGCCCTGCGGCCTACGATCGTAAGCGTGTCGTTCACCGCTACGCCCATCGCGTTCCGCTCCGATCAGCTCGCCGCGGTCCGCTTCAACGAGCACGGCCTCGTCGGCGCGATCGTGCAGGAGGCCACTACCGGCGAGGTCCTGATGATGGCCTGGATGAACGCCGAGACGCTCCGCATGACGCTCGCCGAGGGCCGCACGGTGTTCTGGTCGAGGTCCCGCAGCGAGGTCTGGCGCAAGGGTGACACGTCCGGCGACCGGCAGTTCGTGCGTGACGCCTTCTACGACTGCGACGGCGACACGCTGCTGTTCCTCGTCGACCAGGAGGGCAATGGTGCCTGCCACACTGGCGAGCACAGCTGCTTCTTCCGGGCATTCGGCGATTCCGCGGCCAAGGCGCCGACGTTCAGTGAGCAGCCATGAACGCGACGCCGGGGCGGATCGAGCCGTCGCTCGACGAATTCCTCGAGATGACGCTCGCGCATACCGTCGTGCCGGTGTGGCGGGAGATGATGGCCGACCTGGAGACGCCGGTCGCAGCGTTCGCGAAGCTCGTCGGCGATGGCGTCGGATTCCTCCTCGAATCAGTCGAGCATGGCGGTCAATGGGGACGGTTCTCATTCGTGGGCCGCAACCCGTCGGCCGTTCTTGTCGGCAGGCGGGCGAGTGATGGCACGCTGACCCTCACCGTGGAGGGTTCGATCCCGCCCGGCGTGCGCCTGCGTGACGGCGCTCTTGCCGCCCTGGAAGACATTCTGCACGCATACCATTCGCCCCAGCATCCCCGGCTGCCACCACTCATCGGCGGGGTCGTCGGTTACCTCGGCTTCGACATCGTGCGGGAGATCGAGCGCCTGCCCGACATCGGCGCCGATCAGACGGGCCTACCCGATTCGGTGATGAACATCGTCGGCTCGGTTGCTGCGTTCGACCACTGGCGTCACCGCGTCTACCTGGTCGACAACGTGCTCGTGAGTGGCGACGTCGAGGCCGACACCGTGGCCTACGAAGGCGCCCGCGACCGTATCGACGAGATGGCCGCCGACCTCGGCATGGCGCTGCCGTACACCCTGGCCGAGCCGCCCGATCCGGCCGATCCCCGGCCATCGACGACCTGCTCGCTCGCACCGGGCGCGTATCAGCAGGCTGTCGAGGTGGCCAAGGAGCACATCCTCGCGGGTGACATCTTCCAGGTGGTGCTGGCCCAGCGCTTCGATCTCGACCTCGACGCCGACCCGTTCGACGTCTACCGCGTGCTGCGGCTCGTGAACCCGAGCCCCTACATGTACTTCGTGCGCAATGCCGAGGTGACGGTGGTGGGCTCGTCGCCAGAGCCGATGGTGCAACTCCTCGACGGCCGGGTCATCTCGCGCCCTGTCGCCGGAACCCGTCGCCGGGGTACCAGTGAGGAGGAGGATCGTCGGCTCGGGGGTGAACTGCGCGAGCACCCGAAGGAGGTCGCCGAGCACATCATGCTCGTCGACCTGGCCCGCAACGACGTCGGTCGTGTCGTCGACTTCGGCACGTGCAAGGTCGAGGAGCTGATGACCCTCGAGCATTACAGCCACGTCATGCACCTCACATCGCAGGTCACCGGCACGCTGCGCAAGGGCCTTGGCCCGATCGATGTCCTGCGGGCCACGTTTCCCGCCGGCACGGTGTCCGGCGCACCCAAGGTGCGGGCCATGGAGATCATCGACGCGCTCGAACCGTGTCGGCGGGGGCCGTATGCCGGCGTTGTCGGCTACTGCGACTTCTCGGGCAACCTCGACACCGCCATCGCCATCCGCACGATGTTCATCGGGCCCGACGGGCGGGCCAGCGTGCAGGCCGGTGCGGGGATCGTGGCCGACTCCGACCCCCAGGCCGAGGACGAAGAATGCTTCTTCAAGTCGGCGGCGCTGCTCGCCGCCGTGCCCGCCGCCCGTCGGATGCGGCTGGCAAAGCAACGTAGCGAAGCGGAGAGCGCATGACCGTCACCGTTCCGAAGGACATCCTCACCGTCGCCGGACCCGACGCGCAGAAGTTCCTGCACAGCCTCGTGTCGCAGGATGTCGCGTCCCTGAGCCCCGGTGACGAGAGCTGGTCGTTCCTGCTCCAACCGCAGGGCAAGGTCGTCGGGTTCTTCTCGATCTCCCGTCTCGCGAAGGGTGCCGACGAGCCCGACGCGTTCGAGCTCGTCCTCGACGAAGGCGCTGGAGGACGTGTTCGCGATGCCCTGCAGCGCTACCTGATCCGTACGAAGGCCACGATCTCGCTGGCCGAGGGCGTCGAACGTCCGGGTTTCACCGAGGTCGAACGGATCACTGCCGGACTGCCTCGCTGGGGACGTGAGATCACCGAGTCGACGATTCCGAACGAGACCGGCCTCACCCCGATTGCGGTCAACTTCACGAAAGGTTGCTACGTCGGCCAGGAGCTCGTCGAGCGGATCGACTCGCGTGGCGGCAACGTCCCGAAGCGTCTGTGCATCCTGCGATTCGATGGCGCGGCCGTACCGACCGATGGCGTCGCCCACCTCGAGCGCGAAGGCAAAGGCGTCGGCACGCTCACCAGCGCGGCATTCGATCCCGACACCGGACGAACGATTGCGCTGGCGTATGTCCGGCGTGAAGTCGCCGACGGCGCAAGAGTTGACGTGCTCTGGGACGCTGACGGCGGCGCCGGCCTGGACCAGGCCATGGTGGGGCCGCTGCCGGCCGCCGGCCCCATCGGCAACTCGCCCACACCCAAGGGCAGCACGGGCCTTCCCCGATTCACCTCGAGGCGCCCCTGATGCGACCCGGTGCGGCCGCGCTCGCTGTCGCCTTCACCGTGGGAGCAGCGCTGCTGGGCGGATGCAAGCGCTCGACCGAGGTCGTCCTGCCGCCGGTGCCATCGACCGTGGCGCTGCAACCGACCACGACCTCGCCGCTGAGCGCCAGCCTCGCGGAGGACTCGCTGCCGACCGTTCCCAATGCGTCGACGACCACGACGCTCGTGTCCCTCGGGCCGGGATCCGTAACCCTCACCGGTGTCGTCACCGGACCCGACGGACCCGTCGCTGGAGCCACGGTGCACATCGAGCGCATCGTCGGCGCTCAGGTCGCCAGCTCGGACGTCGTCAGCGCCAAGAACGGCCGGTACACGGCGTCCCGAATCAAAGGAGGTCGGCTCCGCGTGCGGGCGTGGCGGTCACCAGACGTCGCCGGCACCCAGAACGTGGTCGTGTTCGCCTCGGGCACCACCACGCTGGATCTCAAGGTGAAAAAGTTCGGTGGGACCGACGTCCAGTGGGCGATCGCACCGAGGAACCCGATGGTCGGACAACTGGTCAACCTGGTCGTGCAGCTCAGTACGACTGCCGTTGGGGCCGACGGGCTGGCCGGCATCGCACCACTGAGCGGGGTCGGCGTCTCGCTCACGCCGTTGGGAGTGCTGCAGCCTGCCGTGCTCGAACAGCGCCTGAGCGACGCCGAGGGGCGAGCGCTATTCACACTGTCGTGCAACGCCGTCGGTTCGTCCGCAATCGACGTCACGCTCGCGACCGGGGAGCAGGCCCATCTCGAACCGCCGTCGTGTGCTCCGCTGCCGACCACGACCACGATCGAGGTCTCGATCGCTACTGTCCCGGGGCCGACCGTTCAGACCAGCA
>JAYTFI010000629.1:0-11594 GCA_043734485.1 Acidimicrobiales bacterium
CGGCCAAACCGCAGGCCACCAAAAGAAAAGGACGCTGACCGTGGAGTGGGTAGAGACAACGGGGAAGTCGGTTGACGAGGCTGTCGAGCTTGCGCTCGATCGACTGGGAGTTGATCGCAACGAGGCCGAGATCGAAGTGTTGGAGGAAGTGAAGAGCGGGCTGTTCGGCCGTGTGCGCTCGGAGGCGCGCATCCGAGCCCGGGTGGCACCGACCAAGCCGCGGGCGAAGGAAGAGCGCAAACGCACGACTCGGGGGCCGAAGACGGGCGAGACGGCCCTTGCGGCCGATGGCGCTGAACTCGAGAGCGGCGCTGTAGTGGCATCCGAACCATTGCCTCGGGTGCGGCGTTCCCCTGCCGCGAAGTCCGTCAAAGCCGTTGATGCAGTGGTGGCCGGCGATCAGGGCGGCGATGATCTGGCTGCTGACCAGGATGCGATTGCCGAGCGGTTCCTCATCGGCCTCCTTGCCGCGTTCGGCCTGCAAGGGACGTTCGAGCGCCACGATGTGGCCGAAGGCCTTGTCGAGTATCGCATCGTCGGCAATGACCTCGGTGTGCTCATCGGGCCGAAGGCGCAGACGCTGACTGCGATCCAGGAACTCCTGCGGACGGTTGTCCATTACGAGTCTGATGGGCATGCAGGCCGTATCCTGCTGGATGTTGCTGGGTATCGCCAGAAGCGGCGAGCGGCGTTGGACGAGTTCACTCGCAAGGTGGCGGCTGATGTGCTCGCCTCGAATGAACGTCGGGCGCTCGAGCCGATGACGCCTGCCGACCGCAAGGTGGTGCACGACGCGGTGAATAGTATTGACGGCGTCCGTTCCCTGTCGGAGGGCGAGGAGCCGAACCGGCGCGTCGTCCTACTGCCCGTCTGACTCCGCCTCCGATCAGCGGCACGTAGTGCACGTTCGAGCGCTCTCGGAAGTTCGACAGCCGCTGCTCGCTGCTCTGGACCGTGCTCAACAGCTGGGTTTTCTCGGTCCGAAAGACATCGAGGTCCAGCTGGCGCACTCGTTGGCCTTTGCCGAGTTGACGGTCCGTCTCCTTGCTCCTGCCTCACAGATCGGCGACGTTCGCATCGCGGATCTCGGCAGCGGCGGCGGGATTCCGGGCTTGGTGATCTTGATGCTCTTGCCGTGGACGCAGCTCTGCTTCGTCGACAGCAGTCAGAAGCGGATGGTGATTCTGCGGGAGCAACTCCAGCAACTCGGACTGGAGGAACGTAGTTCCGTTGCCTGCATTCGAGCGGAAGCCTTCGGACGGGCAGAATCGTCGCGTGGCACCTTCGATGCAGTCGTTGCGCGAGGATTTGCAGGGCCAGGCGTCACCGCCGAATGCGCGGCCCCGCTCCTCAAGCCGGATGGATTTCTAGTGGTGAGTGACTCCCCGGAGGAGCACATGGACCGTTGGCCGATCGCCGGTCTCCGTCAGCTTGGGCTCGTTGTCCATGAGCGGGTGGCTGCGCCGTACCATTTCTTCGTGGGACGCCAAGCGGACGATTGTCCGGCGCGCTATCCGCGGCGCGTCGGCATACCGGAGAAGCGGCCGCTCTTCTGATGTTCGGGGTGGTTGCTCGGCTGTTCGACTGTTCCACGTGAAACATGCTGAGCGAGGGTCCTTGACTTCACCTCCAGCGAAGACCACGATGGCCGTCCCGTCGGCAGGACGCGACGTCGGACGATTGGTCGACAGCCGCCAAAACAGATCGGTGGACGGATGGATACCACATCAGACACTTCCCCAGCGCCTGCGCAGCAGGCCTTTGCCCGTCCGCTTCCGCGGACCATCGCCATGGCCAACCAAAAGGGTGGGGTTGGGAAGACGACGAGCGCAATAAATCTCAGCGCATCGCTCGCTGACATGGGCTACCGGGTGTTGGTCATCGACCTCGATCCGCAAGGGAACGCGACAACGGGCCTTGGTATTAACGCTCGGAACCTTCGTTACTCGGTCTACGACGTGCTCATGCGGGATGCACCGATGGAGGATTGCGTTGAGGCGACCTCGATCCGGAACCTCTTCATCGTGCCCACGACGATTGATCTTGCGGGCGCCGAAATTGAACTGGTGCCGGCCTTTAGTCGTGAGCTGAAGCTGAAGCGGGCGATCGCCCGAGTCATTGACGACTTCGACTTCGTGATCATCGATTGCCCACCGTCACTTGGCTTGCTCACCATCAACGCACTTGCCGCAGCGACAGAAATAGTCGTTCCCATCCAATGTGAGTACTTCGCGCTCGAAGGCCTGGGCCAACTCCTCCGCAATGTCAATCTCGTCCAAGCGAACCTCAACCCGCAGTTGGAGATAAGCGCCATCATTCTCACGATGTACGACGCGCGGACAAAGCTGTCCGATCAGGTCATGCGGGAGATCCGCAGTCACTTCGGCGAACGGGTCTGCAAGAACATCGTTCCGCGCAGCGTCCGCCTCTCGGAAGCCCCGTCCTTCGGGCAGCCGATCACGGTATTCGATCCAACGTCGCGAGGCGCCATTGCCTATCGAGAGCTTGCAAAGGAGATCAGTGGTGGTACGCCAAAGCGGGCTGGGTAAAGGGTTGGGGGCACTCTTGCCCCCAACAGACGTCGAAGCAACGGTCACCGGATCGAGCCCCGGGGCCAGACTGTTGGAGGTGGCAATTTCGGCCATTCGTCCCAACGCATATCAACCACGATCGAGTTTCGACGACGAAGGCATCGCGTCGCTTGCTGCATCCATCAAGGAGTTGGGTGTGCTGCAACCCGTCTTGCTGCGTCCAGCGGACAATGGCCAGTTCGAGCTGATCGCGGGTGAGCGCCGCTGGCGGGCGGCGCGACGGGCCGGCTTGACGACTATCCCCGCCATCATTCGCTCGGCCGCCGATCAGGATGCGCTCGAACAGGCACTGGTGGAGAACCTGCATCGGGCCGACCTCAACCCGCTCGAGGAAGCGTCTGCGTATCAGCAGCTGGTGGATGACTTCTCGTTCACCCACGAGCAGGTGGCAACTCGCGTCGGGAAGAGCCGCGCCGCGATTTCCAACACGCTTCGACTTTTTCAGCTCTCCCCGGCAATCCAGCGAATGGTGTTGGAGGGCCAGGTCGATGCCGGGCATGCCCGTGCACTCCTTGGGACGACCGACAAGGCGTTCCAGGAGACACTTGCTCGGCGAGTCGTGAAGGAGAGCATGTCGGTCAGGGCCGTCGAAGAGGCGGTGCGTCTGCGTGAACAGAGAACACCTGTGTCGGCCAAGCCCGTGAAGAAGGCCCAACCGGATCGGCCTGCGGGCTTGCTGGAACTCGAAGACGTCCTCGGGCAGATGTTCGACACGCGGGTAGGCGTGGAGCTCGTGGCGAGCAAGCGGGGCCGCATTATCGTTGAATTTGCCGATCTCGCGGATCTGGAACGCATCTTCAGGATCGTCACGGCGTCACGGACAGCAACCGGGGACGAGTCGGACTGAATCTCTCCTGAGCCGAACGGAGATGCGTGAGCCGAACGGAGATGCGACGAAGGCGGCCTTTCGGCCGCCTTCGACGCGTGAGAAGTGCTGCGAGGCCATCGCAGGTTTGCGGTTACGCCGACGGCATCGAACTGCTCTCAGAGGTGCGGCTCAAGCTCCGTGAGGAGCTGGGTCTTGCCTTTGGCTCCGACGGTCCGGTTGACCACCTCGCCGTCTTTGAACAGGAGGAGCGTGGGGATGCTCATGACGTCGAATCGGCGGGCGATCTCGGGGTTCTCATCGACATTGAGCTTGGCGATGGTGACCCGCCCCTCCTGGTCCTTGGCAATATCCTCCAAGATGGGGGCGATCATCTTGCATGGTCCGCACCATTCCGCCCAGAAGTCCACGAGGATTGGGGTTGATGACGCGCCGACCTGCTCGTCGAACGTTCCATCCGTGAGGGTGAGTATTCCTGCTGCCATTTTCGTTACCTTTCGGGTCAAGACTGGGATCCAGAACAGCGGCCGGGGCCGCAATTGTTCCCGCTAGCGCGGGCAAGTTCGATCTGCGAGCGCAAGGAGGTTCAATGCAGGTTGGCTTCAAGCCATCGCTCGGTGTCGATGGCGGCCGTGCACCCCGAGCCCGCGGCCGTGATGGCCTGACGGTAGGTGTGGTCCTGTACGTCCCCGCAGGCGAAGATGCCGTCGATGTTGGTCCTCGAGCTCTTTCCCTCGGTGAGGAGGTAGCCCTGATCATCCATGTCGAGCACACCGGCGAACAGGTCGGTATTGGGGACATGGCCGATGGCGACGAAAAGGCCCGATACCGGGAGGGTGCTGCGCGCACCGGTGACCGTGTCCTCGAGGATGGCTGCCTCAAGCTTGCCTTCACCGTCGAGGTCTACAACCTGGCAATTCCAGGCGAAGCTGATCTTGTCGTTCTTCAATGCCCGCTCTTGCATGATCTTGGAGGCGCGAAGGCTGTCCCGGCGATGGATAATCGTCACCTTGCTGGCGAACTTGGTGAGGAAGATCGCTTCCTCCATTGCAGAGTCGCCACCGCCGACCACGGCGATCTCCTGGCCCCGAAAGAAGAAACCGTCGCAGGTCGCGCAGGTTGACAGCCCGTGTCCGAGCAGTCGGCTTTCGGCCTCGATGTTGAGCATTAGGGATCGTGCACCAGTCGACACGATGATGGCGTGGGCCTGATGCTCATCCGCTCCGACCCAGACGCGGTACGGGCGCTCAGAGAAGTCGACCCGGGTGACTTTGGCCGTTTCGAACTCTGCACCGAATCGAGCGGCCTGCGCCCGCATGGTGCTCATGAGCTCAGGGCCCTGGATCCCGTGCTCGAAGCCGGGAAAGTTCTCCACTTCCGTGGTCAGCATGAGTTGGCCACCAGGCTGATCACCGGTCGAGGAGATCTCGCCTTCAATGACAAACGGCGCGAGATTGGCCCGAGCTGCATAGATGGCAGCCGTCAGGCCGGCAGGGCCGGAGCCGATGATGATCACATTTCGGGTCATGGACACCGCGGGAACTCCTCTTGTCGATTTGGGACGTGCGGGCTCCGAAGGGGGCAGCTTCAGGCGGGCATCTCAGCCTGCAGAAGACGTTGAGCCTCTCGGAGACTTCAGCGCTTGACGCTTCGCTTCGACCACACGAACAGGCCAACTGCGAAGAAGATTCCGCCGAGGATCAGGTAGGCCAGCCATACCCCCTGTGGGAGGTAGGCATCGAGCAGTCGAACGGAGCCGATCGTGAGCAGCAGCAGCGTGGCGAACGCGAGCCCGACGCCCATGAGGGCGTAGACGACCGTTCGCACGAGGTTGAGGGCTGGAACTGTCGTCTTCGCCTTGACGGCACCGACAACGCTCTCGAGCGTGTCGACCACCTGGGTTGCCCAGTCGGAACCGGATGCACTTGTCTCGTCGGCCACGTCGTCAGCGTAGTTGGCGCAACACGCGAGGCGACTCGCCAGACTTCAGCGCGTTCGATCGAGCCGAACGGCGCATCCTTCAGCGGTCAGCAGTTGCACATGTCCCGGGGAGGGCTCGGAGAACGAAACGATGAGGATCGCGACGCCGTTGATGTCCGCATGGGCGACCATGTCTGCGCCGATGAGCGCACGTAAACATCGCCCGTCCGCCCCGCTGACGGCTGGCGCCGCGGCGGCCGCCGCGGCCGGGGCGGAAACGTCAGGGGCTTTGGCGGCGAGCGCTCCGGTCGGAGCAGCACTACCCAAGGCGGCGTACGCAACGAGTGCGGTTTCCTCATCGGTGAAACTTCCTAGGTTTCCGAGGTCGCGAACGAGTTTCGATCCGGCATTTTCAGTCGCATCGGCGCTGGCCAGGACACCTGTGCGCGCCGCTGCAGGTATGGCTGTCCCCGCAGCCGCAAGGGCGGCATTCGAAGGCCGTGAGGTCGAAACTGCGGAACGCCTTGCCGCGAGTGGCGTGGCCGTCGACTTCGTGGAAGGTGCTGGCGTGGTGACGGGGGCGACCGTCGGCTGCGTCGTCACCGGCGTGGTCGACACCGCAGCAAGTGGTGCCGAGGGGGCCGCCGGTACGGCGACCGTCGATGCCGATGCTCGGAGATCGGCGCTGGCGATGACGGGTGCGGCGCCGGTCGTGGCTTGGTCTGCGCCTGCGCTCGTGGTGTCGGCCTCGGCGAGGCCGTCACCAATGCGCTCTCCCTCCGCCTGCGCCGCCACCCCACCCGTGGGACGCGCCGCCTTGCTCCGAGCCGCCGCGGCCGTGGTGTCAGCCACCGTCGTCTGGGCTGTGGTCGTGTCGGCCACCTTCGAGGCAGCTGGACGATTCCGGCGACCACCGTTCACGACGAGTGGAACAGAAATTGCGAGCACGACGGCCACGGCCAGCAGGACGCGGCGATCGCGTGCGAATGCCCAGGTCGAGGAAGGGGCCCCAGCCGAAGGACCCCCGGAGGCGGGCCCGACCCCGAGGCCGGCTCGCGGTGCCCGCAGCCACGGGCGACGGGTACGGACCGTATCCAGACCCGCAGCCCGGGCCTCTGTGTCGCCGTACGGAGCCCTAGCAATCGAGCCGTCGAAGGCCGCAAGCGCAGCGGTTAGGTGCGCATCGCGGGCTGCGACCGTGCCCGCGGGTACCGGAGCGGCGAGCGCGGCCACTGCTGCGCCAACGATGCCCGCACGCACTCCACTGCAGGCAGGGCAGGACCCAACGTGCTCGGCCGCCACGAGGAGGGCAGCGAGGTCCCAGTTGGGGGGTAGGTCCGGGTCATCATCGAGCAGAAACCGGACCAACTCCACGATTGCTGCGGCATCGAGCTCGACCTCGGCGAGAAGCGCGATCGTCGACGCGTCGACATGCGCGGAAGCGAGGCCGTCGGGCGACGGCTGTGCGGGCGTCGGGTCGAAGGGATCAGGCATCGTGATTCCTTCGACGCTCGTTCGTTGCGTTGTGGTTCCCGGTGTTGTGGTTCCCGTTGTGGTTCCCGGTGTTGTGGTTCCGGAAGCCGACCTCGGAGTCGGCGTCCGGCAGGAGCGGAACGAGGGCTGCGCGTCCACGCGCGATACGTGACCGGACTGTTCCGGGTGGGATGCCCAGGATTTCGGCTATTTCGGCGTAGTCGAGCCCGCAGAGGTCGCGCAGTACCACGGCAGCCCGGAAGTCGTGGGGGAGCGCCCGAAGCGCGGCCTCCACGTCGACACGGAGAGCGGTTGCATCGCCGGTTGCATCCGTACCTGCAAGGCCGCCGGTCGGGGCGACGACACCGCCACCGGCATCGACCAGTTCGGCCGTACGACCGTAGCTGCTGCGGCCCGTCTGGTCCCAGGGCTGCGGACGTCGCTTGCGGCGTCGGAGCTCGTCCAATGCGGCGTTGGTGGCGACGCGGTAGGTCCACGTGCCGAACGAGCTCGTCCCGTCGAAACGGGAGATCCCCTTGGCGATGGCGATCAGGGCATGCTGCGTAGCGTCGGCGGCGTCCGCCTCGTGGGTCGTGATCCGCCGGCAAACGGCCGAGATCCGGTCGTAGTGGCGCCGTAGGAGCTCGTCAAGCGCGGCCCGTTCGCCACGCTGTGCGGCAGCCACCAGCACGATGTCGGTAAGATCGCGGGTCCGCTCGGGCCGGCGCGGGACACCCGCAACCTCGTCACTCACGGCCACGCACTGTGACTGCGCAGCATCATTGGTCGCTGGCCATCACTATCCGTCACCCACGCGGCGAGAGCTCACCGATGACGACCCTCGCGGTCGAGCCCACCTTGGGTCCGAGATCGGTGATCCACAGCAGGACGTAGCGGCCCCGCGCGCCGCGGAGTGTGACGTCGAACTGTGAGTTGTTGGCGTCGCTGATGGCACCGACCTGGCTGCCCCAATCATCGAGCGATGCACCGACGCTGTCGGCGACGTAGACCTGCGCGCTCCATCCCCGGCTGGGAGTGAACACGCCGAGCTGTTTCAGGTCCCGGGAGCTTTCGAGCTGCAGGATCACGCCGACTCCGGCCTTGCCGTTCAAGTTGCGGCTGCCGTACTGCTCGGTCGACCAAGCGGTGTTCGCATCGCCGTCGACCAAGCGGAGCAGGTCGGCGTCGTGCTCGCGACGGTCGGCCAGGGGGTCGTAGGACTGGACGCCGACCACAGGCAGCGGTGCGGCTCGGTCGTCGGTCTGGAGACGGTTCGCGGCAAGGACACCGGCTCCGGCCCCCAGCGCAAGGCCGACGACGACGACGAATGCCCCCAGCGCGCCGAAGCGTCGGCGCCCCGCATTCCGGCCGCGTCCGGACATGTTGGTCCCCCGCACGATGGTGGGGTCGATCCGACCCTGCCCCGCGCTGGTGATACCGGCAGGTGGCGTGTGGTCGGCGTCGGTGCGGCGAACGGACGGCTCGGCGTCGTCGGCCAGGAGGTCGATCGCCCGGAGTGCCCGAGCCATGTCCTCGGCCCGTTCGAAGCGATCCTGCGGATCTCGGGCCATGGCCCGCAAGATGACGTGTTCGAGGCTGCGTGGTATGCCGGCCCGGATGGACCGCGGTTTGGGTGCCGTGGCCCGTACGTGCTGGAGGGCGGTCGCCATGTCGTTCGTCCCGGCGTAGGGAGGTCGACCGCACGCCATCTCGTAGAGGACCACGCCAAGGGAGTAGATGTCGGAGCGGGCATCGACCGCATCGCCCTCCACCTGCTCTGGAGCGAGGTACTTCGCCGTACCGAGGATCGCTCCGGCTTGTGTGAGGTCCTCGCCGGATCGATCCTCACCCTGGGCCAGCTTGGCGATGCCGAAGTCGACCACCTTCACGCTGCCTTCGGCGGTGACGAGGATGTTCGCCGGTTTCACGTCTCTGTGGACGAGGCCGCTTCGGTGCGCGTACGCAAGACCGTCGGCGGCCTCGGCGGCGATGGCCACGGCGTCGGGCAGCGCCAGACCGCGCTGGATGAGTGCCCGCAGTGACTGGCCGCGGACCAGTTCCATGACGATGTACGCCCGGGGTGAGCCGGCCCCCGGCCGTCCGGCGGGTATGTGGTCGACCCCCGTGTCAAAGACGGCAACGACGTTCGCATGGCTGAGCCGGGCGATGGCCAGCGCCTCGCGGCGGAAGCGGCTCACGAATCCGGCGTCGTCGGCCAGATGGGCATGCAGCATCTTCACCGCCACCCGCCGGTCGAGGTTGGTATCGTGCGCCTCCCACACCTCGGCCATGCCGCCTCGCGCGACGGGCTGCTCGAGCCGGTAGCGGCCGCCGATCAGCTCGCCGCGAGCGCCCACCGTGGGAGTTGCGACGGTCCGGTCGGTCGACGCATCGGCGGCCGGGATCGACGGCGATGCAGGGCGCGTCTGCGGGCGCGGCCGAACCTGCCCGTCGGTCGACGCCCGATCAGTGCCGTCCGTGCTTTCGTCGTTCTCCCAGATCGCAGGCCTCGCAGTTTCCTGACCGTCACACCCGAGCGCGGCCGGGCGTCACGTGGACGAAACCGGCGGCGAGCTCGGCAGGTTGAAGGTGAGCCCCATGAGGCGGGGTCCGCCATGGGTGCCAATGACGGCACCGATCTGACCGACGACGATCTGGCTCCGCGGGAACACGGCATCGAGCTGTGCGAGGAACTCATCGACGTCGGGTGCGTCACCGTGCATGACGGACACGTTCTCGACCGCGCCGTACTGCGCTTTCGCGTCGGCGGCCAGCTGGACGAGGTGGGTCAGTGCCTTTGCCCGGGTGCGTTGCTTGCCGGCCTGTTCAACCGCCCCCGAGCTCACGTCAACGATTGGCTTGACGGAGAGCAGGGAGCCGATGAGCGCTTGTGCGGCACCGATCCGACCGCCCTTCTTGAGGTTCTCGAGCGTGTCGAGAGCCCCGAAGACCTTGGTGTTCCCGATCAGCGCGTTGATCGCCGCTTCGACGTCGTCGACAGATCCACCAGCGGCCGCAACCTGTGCGCCGGTGGCGGCCATCGTCCCCTCGCCCATCGTGATCGAGAGCGAGTCGATGACCCGGACGTCGATAACCCCCTCCATCGCCTTCGCCGCCAGTACTGCCGATGCATACGTTGCGGACAGCTTGGATGACAGGTTCACACAGACGACGCCCGGGCAGCCTGCATCCGCGGCGGCGCGAAAGGCCGCTTCGAACGCCCCCGGAGACGGCGCCGCGGTCTCTGGGAGCACGGCGGACGCGCTCACCTTCTTCCAGAACTCCTGTGTCGTGAGGTCGCGGCGATCGACGAACTCGTCGGTTCCGAAGCGGATCGTGAGCGGGACGACCTCGATGCCGAGCGAGGCGACCGTCTCGGTGGGCAGGTCGCAGGCACTGTCGGTCACGATGCGGACATTGGGCATGGCGGATTGGTCCTCATTGGCCCGTGGGTGGGCGATGGTTGGTTCGGTCGGATTGCTGTCTGTGGTCGTGTCGTTCAGCGGCCTACCCCGATGCGACGGCGAAGGCCGGCGAGAACCGATGCGAACTCGGTCATACCGACCAGGCGGCCGACCACGGCGTAGACGGTAACACCGCATGTCACGGCCGTTCCGACTTCGACCACGAGGCCCAGTCGACCCGGAAGGCGCAACGCCGCGCCCGTCCCGACGAACAGCCGACCAGCGCCGATCGCGGCCAGCATCGTGGCGCCGGCCATCGCAGCCGAGGCCAGCACGATCCGTCCGAGCGCGCCGAGCAGCTCGCGTTCCTTCAGGCCGCTAGTGCGACGGCTGACTCGCCGGAAAGCCAGCAGCGCGCTCACCAGATAGGCAACCGAGAACGACAGCGCGAGTCCCTCGACCCCCATGCCCATCCGGTAGAGCAGCGCCGCGACCACGATGTTGATGGCGTTCTCGATGATGTTGATCTCGAAGGTGGCTCGCGTGTCGCGCATGGCCTGGAAGGCATTCACCAACAGCAGATAGACGCTGAATCCGGGCAGACCTACGGCGAACGCGCGCAGGACGTCGGCCACACGGTTCGATCCACTGGCACTCAGCGCGCCGTTCCTGATGAGTCCGACGATGGGCCGGGCCAGGACCGCGTAGCCCACTGCGGCCGGCACCATCACGGCCAGGATCGAGCGGATCCCGGAGGTGAGGCGGATGCGGAAGCGCCCGCGCCGGCGATCGAGGAACGCTTCGGCCAGACTCGGCTGGAGCGCCGTCATTATCGACACCGCGAACACGCCGTGCGGGAGTAGGAAGAACGTGGCATAGGCCGAGTTGTAGGCGGTGTAGTCGCCGTCGACGCGGTTCGCGGTGTTGGTGATGAACGTGAGCGCGACCATGTTGGCCACGACGTATCCAACGGTCCACCCCGACAGCCGGACGAGCTCGATGACGGCAGGATGGCGTGGCTCCCAATGCCAGCGCAGCCGCACACCGAGGCCGCGCAGTGAAGGGAGGATGGCAAGGCCCATGACAACGACGCCGGCCGTCGTGCCGAGCCCGAGAAGGAGCTTGGCCGGCCCGTCGAGAGCCACGGCCTGCAGAGTGGCGGTGGTGCTCCGGCCCGGATGCGGCACCAGCGAGTGGACGATTCGGCGGGCCCACAGCAGCACCAGGATCACCACGACGTTGTTGAGCACCGGGGCGAACATCGGTGCCGCGAACCGGCGGCGCGCGTTGAGCATTGCGGTGGCCACGGTGATGAAGCCGTAGACCCCGATCTGCGGGGCGAACAGGCGCAGCAGCTGCGCCGCGACATCCCGCTTCAGA
>JAYTFI010000630.1:0-2408 GCA_043734485.1 Acidimicrobiales bacterium
CATCAGCCCGCCGACCGGACCGACTTCGCCGGACGTCACGTACGACCGCTTCCAGGTGGCCACCACGCGCACGTTGTCGTAGCGGCGGTCGTCGCCGACGATGCGTCCTGTGACCTGCGTGATGCCCGCGGCCCGCACATCGTCGGCCAGCTTGTCGAGCGACGTCGCGATGTCCGCGCCGTAGTTCTGCGTCTTCGTGTAGTCGGCCGACTCCAGCAGCGGATCGCCACCGCCTACGAGCCAGAGGTCGCCGCCCAGCACGCCGCCGACGGCCTTCGCGGTCGACCGGACGGTCGTGATGAAGCGCTCCTGATCGTCGATGCGGGCCAGCGCACCGATGGCGGTGAGGACCTTCAAGGTGGAGGCCGGGATCACCTCCCGCTTCCCGCCGGACGCCGTGACGATGCCCCCGCCGACCCTGACGACGGCACACGACCGGGCCGATGCAGCGCCCACATCGGGACCAGTGAGAACTTTCTGCACCTGGATGTTGAGCCGTTCACGGGCAATGGCCGTCTGCAACGCGACCGGTACGCGCCGCGCCGACAGCAACGGCGTCGGCAATGCGGCTGCGAGCCCGTGTCCACCGACCGAGTCGTCCCTGAGGCCGGCGAAGAGACCACCGATCCCGATCACCAGCAGGGCCGCGAACGCAGCCAGCAGTGCCGTATGCAGGGCTGCTACTCCTTGCCGGCCCGCGGAGGACGGCAAATCGAGCGGCAGTCTCGAAGCCTCATCGACCATGGCGCCTCACGGGCCTTCCGGGCCTTCCGCGCCTCCCGCGCCTAACGAACGATTGACGCGGCGGCGGGCGTAGCGCTCGGCGTGGGCCAGGGCGGCAACGGCTCGGTTCGACGACGGATAGCAGTAGCGGCCGGCCTCGCGGGTCGCTAGCACGGCCGGGTTCTCGGGCGCGGTGAGGGCCAGTTCGGTAGCCAGCAATATCGGCTTGCCGTGCGCCTGTGACAGATCTGCGGCGGCTTGCGCGTAGCGGCGATCCTGACGTTCGTGGAAGTCGACGATTCGGTCGAGACCGTGTTCCGGATAGAACGGTCCACGTCGCTCGAGCGCCGCCTGGTTCGACTGGATGCCCATGCCGAGGAGCACCACCGCGTCGATGGCCGGATGCGCGGCGACGGCCGACAGGACGTCGGGGATCGTGTCCTTGGTCTCGCCACCAGCGAGATCGATTGGGTTGCTGCGACTCCATCGGGGCGGCAGCATCGCGTCGAGCGATGACCGCAGGTCGTCCGGTAGTTCGATCAGGTTCAGCCCGGCTGCGGCGATCGCGTCGGCAGTGAGGACGCCCCATCCACCCGCCGTCGTGACGACCGCGACGTTCGGACCTTTTGGCGGTGGCTGTGTCGCAAGTGTGGCCGCCACCTCGTAGGCCTCTTCGACCGTACGTGCACGTATGGCTCCGGCCTGTCGGCACATGCCGTCGAAGACGCGGTCGTTCGAGGCCAGCGAGCCCGTGTGGCTGGCCGCGGCCCGAGTGCCCAGATCCGACGCGCCGCCCTTCACCAGTACTACCGGGATGCGCTCGGTGACCGCCCGCAGGCGTTCGTAGAAGCCACGCCCGTCGGCCACACCTTCGACATATGCCAACGCGACATCCGTCGCCGGGTCGTCGGCGAAGAACTCGAGGACGTCGATCACCCCGATCTGCGCCGCGTTCCCTAGCGACACGGTCCGGCTGATCCCGATGCCCGAGAGGGTCGCGTAGTTCATGAGCGACGAGGCGATGTTGCCGCTCTGACTGGCGATGCCGATCCGGCCTGCCGGTGGGTACGGCGCGACGATCTGCGCGCAGAGGGAAGCGGGTGTGGACACCAACCCCTGCCCGTTCGGACCGACAACGAGCATGCCCAACCGGTCCGCCAGCGCGACGAGCGCGTCCTGGGCCTTCCTACCCTGCTCATCGGCCTCTGCGTAACCGGCCGACGAGATGAACGCGGCGCGAATCCCCTTCGCCGCAGCCACTTCGAGCAGCCGCGGGTTGGTGGAAGCGGGCGTGCACACGAAGAGCAGGTCGGCCTGCCCATCCGGGATCTCGTCGACATCAGCCACGGTCTGGATGCCGAGCACCTCGATGCGTTCCCGGTTGGTGGCGAACACCTTGCCCCTGTAGCCGTTGGCGAGGATGTTCTGGAGGGCGACGAACCCGAACTTGCCGGGGTGGCTCGAGGCCCCGGCGACGACGACACCCCGCGGCTCGAACAACGCCAGGAACTGCTCCATGCGCGACCGCTCCGCTCCATCGCGGGCCGGCCCAATGCGCGTTTCATCGAATGGCGTCATCAGGCCCGGACCTCCACCAGCGCGTCGACCGCGATCGGGCGACCATCGACGATCATCACCGGGTTGCAATCCGCAGACAGGATCAGCGGATCGGCCACGGCCGCCTG
>JAYTFI010000631.1:0-2235 GCA_043734485.1 Acidimicrobiales bacterium
ATAGTTTGCCTTACTAACTATCTGGCGTAGGATGGCACACATGCCCACCGGACCCGATGACACCGCAACCCGGCTGCGCATGTCCGTGAACCGCCTCGCCCGGCTGCTGCGCCAGCAGGACCCTGGCGGCTACAGCCCGGCACTGACCGGTGCGTTGTTCACGGTGGCCAAGCGGGGGCCGATCACCCTCGGGGAACTTGCCGCGCACGAACAGGTGTCGCCGCCGACGGTAACGAAGGTGGTCGAGAAGTTGGAGGCGAGCGGCTTCGTCCGCCGCAGCAGCGACGCCGCGGACAAGAGGATCTGTCGCGTGTCCCTAACGGCTGCGGGTCGTCGGCAGCTCGACGTCACCCGGACCCGGCGTACCGAGTGGCTGGCGGGGCGGCTCGCTGACCTCACCGGCGACGAACGGGCACGCCTCGATGCGGCCGTCGACGTCCTCGAGAAGCTCACCTCGCTACCAACCGCTGACGGGCAGGCATGAGCCGCTTCGCGACCGAGGCCAACGACACGTTCCGTTCCCTGCGCCACCGCAACTTCCGACTCTTCTTCGCCGGCCAGTTCATCTCGCAGACCGGCAACTGGCTGACCCTCATCGGCCAGTCGCTGCTGGTGCTCCACCTCACGAACAACAACGGGTTCCGCGTCGGCCTCCTGACGGCCTGCCAGTTCCTGCCGATGCTCGTCCTCGGCATGTGGACCGGAGTGGTGGCAGACCGAAGCGACAAGCGCAGGCTGCTGATGATCGTGCAGACCTGCGCCATGCTGCAGTCGTTCCTGCTCGCGACGCTGGCGTTCATGGGCAACCCGCCGCTGCTCGCGTTGTACGGCGTGGCCATGATCGGCGGCGTCTGCACGGCCTTCGACAACCCGACCCGGCGTTCGTTCGTGGTCGAGATGGTGCCCGTGCAGGACGTCCAGAACGCGGTGAGCCTGAACTCGGCCGTGATGACCGGTGCGCGCGTGTTCGGACCGACCATCGCCGGCCTGCTGGTCACCACGGTTGGCTACGGCTGGTGCTTCGCAATCGACGGCATCAGCTACCTCGCCGTGCTCTACGGCCTGGCCCGCATGAACAAGGCCGAATTGCGACCCGGCCCCGTTGCCGCTCGGGCCAAAGGGCAGCTGCTCGCCGGGCTCCGCTACGTACGTTCGATGCCCGAACTGTTCGTCCCACTGGCCATGATGTCGGTGATCGGCACGTTCGCCTTCAACTTCTCGGTCGTGCTCCCGTTGTTCGTGAAGAAGACGTTCGACGGTACGGATACAAAGTTCACGCTGCTCTATTCGGCGGTGAGCGTCGGGGCGTTTATCGGTGCGCTCGCCGCGGCCCGGAAGAAGTCGATCGAAGTGCGCCATGTCGTCGTGGCTGCAGCGTTCTTCGGTGTTGCCATGGCCGTCATGGCCGCCGTCCCGACGCTGTGGGCCTCGTACCCGGTCGCGCTCTTCATCGGGTTCACCAGCATCATGTTCATGACGTCGTCGACCGCCATCGTGCAGACCCGCGCCGCGCCCGAGATGCGTGGTCGGGTGCTGGCGCTGCAAGCCATGTTGCTCCTAGGCAGCACGCCGATCGGTGGTCCGATCCTCGGCCTCGTGTGTCAGATGTTCACCGCCCGTGCCGGCTTCCTAGTCGGGGCCGTCGCGTGCGCGGCCGCGGCCGCATGGGGCGCCGTTGCGACCCGTCGGCCACTGGTGCCGCGAGTGCCGCTCGGCGTAGTCAGCGCCGATAGCCGTCGCAGTAGTCGTCAAGCTCGGCGAGAAAACTGTCGCGAGCCTTCGGCGTGAGCCATGCGGCCTCGAACACGTTTGCCGTGAGCAGCCCTTGGATCGCGCCCTGGCGAACACGGCGGCAAACTTCGATGGCGGGTTTCCCCGCTCGTCGGAGTCGAGGCCCACGCCGATGATCGAGGGTCAGCTCCAGTTCGGGCGACAGTGTGCCTTCGAGGTGGACATGCAGCTCGCACTTCGGGAGGCCGGCGATGAAGTCGGCGAGCGGGGACGGAGCATCCAGCGTCATGGGCCGACCCTAAGGAGTGCGCCCCCGAGGGCCCGGCGGGAAACGTCCGTTCGCGAACTGTTCACACGCGATTCGGACCTTTCCGACGTGCGGCGCGAGAGTGCGGCACCGACACGAGCCACCACATGCACCGGGGAGCGCCAATGGAACACACCGTCCTGTACGACGTCGAAGGCGGAGTCGCCACGATCACGCTGAACCGGCCGGAGCGGCTC
>JAYTFI010000632.1:0-2308 GCA_043734485.1 Acidimicrobiales bacterium
ACATCCTGGGCCTTCCAGCACCGCGTCCGGAACCGACACCCGCTGGGCGGGTCGGCGGCGGACGGAAGATCGCCGGTGAGCACGATCCGGTCACGCTTGCGGGCCTTCTCGGCACGGGGATCCGGCAGCGGCACGGCCGACATCAGCGCCTTTGTGTACGGGTGCGACGGGGCCCCGAACACCTCCTCGCGCGTGCCGGTTTCCACGATCTTGCCGAGGTACATCACGCCGATGCGGTCGGAGATGTGGGCGACGACGGAGAGGTCGTGGGCGATGAACACGTAGGTGAGCCCGAGATCGTCCTGCAGGTCTTCGAGCAGGTTCACGATCTGGGCCTGGATCGATACGTCGAGGGCCGATACGGGCTCGTCGAGGAACACCAGCCGAGGCCTGTTGGCAAGCGCCCGGGCCACGCCGACGCGCTGACGCTGCCCGCCGGAGAACTCATGCGGGTAACGGGCACCGTGCTCACGGGCGAGGCCGCACATGATCAGTAGATCGTCGACCCGCGCATTGGCTGCGTCCTTCGCCATGCCCTGCACGACCATCGGTTCCGCCACGATTTGGCGAATCGTCATCCGGGGGTTCAGCGACGCATAGGGGTCCTGGAAGACGATCTGCATCTCCTTGCGGAGCTTGCGGGTGTCGTCGGCGCTGAGGTCGGTGACGTTGCGACCGTCGAGGAAGACCGTCCCCGAAGTCGGCGTCATGAGATGCAGCACGAGCCGTGCCGTGGTCGACTTCCCGCAGCCGGACTCCCCCACGAGGCCGAACGTCTCACCCTTCTGGACGACGTACGACACGTCATCGACGGCTTTCACGTAACCGACAGTCCGTTTCAACAGACCTCGTGTGATCGGGAAGTGCTTGACGAGGTTTCGCACCTCGAGGAGCGGAACGCCGCCTGCAGCCGCAGCAGCAGCGACCGAAGACGCGACGTCCGAAGAGACTGCGCTCATCGAGCGACCACCATGTCGAAGTCGGGAGCGTTGCTGACGAAGCCAGGCTCCGCGATACGGATGCACCGGGCCGCATGCCCCGCCTCAGAGCCTTCGATCGGAATCAGCGGCGGCACGTCCTCGCTACAAGCCGGTATCGCGAACCCGCAGCGGGGCGAGAACCTGCAGCCCACAGGAGGACGCGACATCAACGGCGGCGCGCCTGGGATCGGCAGCAGACGCTTCGTCAGTCCGGTGGCCTCGTCCATGCGCGGGATCGAACTGAGAAGCCCCCAGGTGTAGGGCATCCGTGGCCGGTAGAACAGGTCCTCGACCTCGGCCCGCTCCACGATCTGCCCGCCGTACATCACCATCACGCGGTCGGTCAATCCGGCCACCACACCAAGGTCGTGGGTGATGAGCAGGATGGCGGCGCCGAGCTCCTGCGCCGAGCGCTCGATCACTTCAAGCACCTGGGCCTGCACGGTGACGTCGAGCGCGGTTGTGGGCTCGTCGCAGATCAGCAGCTGCGGCTCGCAAGCCAACGCCATGGCGATCATGGCCCGCTGGCGCATGCCCCCGGAGAACTGGTGCGGGTAGTCGTCGACGCGCTGGTCGGGCTTGGGTATGCCGACGAGGCCGAGCATCTCGATGGCCCGTGTGTGGGCCTGCTTCTTGGTGACGTCCTGATGGGTCCGGATCATCTCCTCGATCTGATTGCCGATCGTGTACACCGGGTTCAGTGAGGACATCGGATCCTGGAAGATCATCGCGATCTGACCACCACGGATCTTGCGCAGTTCGCGGTCGGTGGCGGTGAGCAGGTCCTTGCCTTTCCACAGGATCTGCCCCGACTCGATGCGGCCAGGCGGAACAGGGATCAGGCCGAGGATGCTCATCGCGGTGATCGACTTGCCCGAGCCGGACTCGCCGACTATGCCGAGCACTTCGCCCGCATGGATGTCGAAGCTGACCCCATCGACGGCCTTGACCACACCGCTGTCGGTGTGGAAGTACGTACGCAGATCACGTACCGACAGCAGCGTCGCATTCTCGGACGTGTTGCCTGCCGGGAGCGGAGCGTCGGACATAGTCATTCGTTGATCACCATCGAGTGAATCACCATTCGGGTCAGTCGCCATTCGTTCAGTCGGAGCCGCGGAGTTTGGGGTCGAGCGCGTCACGCATGCCGTCGCCGATGAACACGATCGACAGCGTGAGCAAGATGAGCACCGTGGCCGGCACCATCAAGAGGTGGGGCGCCTGCTGGAAGTTGTTGCGGGCGCTGCGGATCATCACGCCGATCGACGGCGTCGGCTCGATGAAGCCGATGCCGAGGAACGAGAAGATCGACTCCGACAGGACCGCGC
>JAYTFI010000633.1:0-6197 GCA_043734485.1 Acidimicrobiales bacterium
GAACGTTGTCTAGCTAGGTCCACTGCATCTGACGGCGGCGGGGCCCGCCTCCGCTTCGCTTCGACACCCGCCGCGTGACCTCTGCGGGGATTCGAGGCCACCTTCCGTCGCTGCGCTCCTCCCAGCGACACTCACCCACGGCCGCGGTTCCAACTTCGTCCTGCTAGGGCCACACACATTACGGCTGGTCACAGGGTTAAATCCGGGATTCGAGGCGGTGGGCGCTGTGTTCGTTAGGGTCCAGGTGCGCGCCAAGTGCACAGACCGGCTGGACGACCTGCACAGGTCGGCCTTACGAGACCAATCGGACCGATCGGAACCCGAGTCGATCGTTGAGCTACCTCAGGCTGGTCGATGCCGATCGGAGGAGCGCCTCGATCACTTCGGTCGGGATGACCACGCGGCGACCGATTCGAACGCTCGGCACGAGCCCAGCCCGCACGTGTTCGTAGAGGGTCGAACGGCCGATTCCGACGATTCGAGCGGCCTCTGGCACGCGTAGGCGATCACCGGTCGCAGGTCCGCGGGGACAGTGGTGCCGATAGCTGAGAGTCCTCCGCCGCCGGTGAGGTTGCATCCCTCGACGGGAGAGCGCCGCCGACGAGTTGCCGGTAGGTGTCGAGCCAGGCTTGTTGGTATTGGCGGATGGTGAGGGTGTTGCAGTTTTCAGGGTGCGGGACGGTATCCATGGGCTCTGGGTGGGTGAGCGCAAGCGGGTAGTACCAGGCGACAGGCATACCGGAGAGTCCCCACCGGTCGAGGATTGGTTGGGCGAGGATGCGGGCGTATTCGTCCTGCACCGTCGGTGGCGCCAGCCAGGCCCAAGCCCCCGGAGACCTCCCGGCCGCCCTCCCGGCTACCCAACCCCCACCCACACCGCTACAAGCCACACCGACGATCAACCGATGCGAATCGGTGGATTGAGGCGCAGTGAGGGATCTCGATGAGCATGCGGGCGAGGTTCCTTCGAGGAACTGCGCGGGGTTCTTCAGCCAGTCTTCAGGTTACGACGGACATGATCATGTGACTCGGTGACCAAGGCGGTCAGTGGGAAGAGGTGAATGTCGTGCGAGTGTTGGTGGTCGAGGATGACAAGAGGCTTGCGGCCGGGGTGCGTCGGGGACTCGAGGCTGAGGGGTATGCGGTTGATGTCGCGCTCGACGGGGAAAGCGGTGTGTGGGCGGCGTCGCAGAGCTCGTTCGATGTGATCATCCTCGACATCATGCTCCCAAAGCTCAATGGATTTCAGGTGTGTCGGCGACTGCGTGAGGCGGGCAACTGGACGCCCATCCTGATGTTGACGGCCAAAGACGGTGAGCTCGACGAGGCTGAGGCGCTGGATACCGGGGCAGATGATTTCCTTTCGAAGCCGTTCTCCTACGTCGTGCTTGTGGCGCGTTTACGTGCGCTTACTCGGCGCGGTTCGAAGGAACGCCCGGTCGAACTTGCAGCGGGGACACTGGTTGTCGATCCGGCGACGCACGAGTGTCGTCGTGGCAACGACGTGATCACGTTGACTGGGAGGGAGTTCTCGATCCTGGAGTTCCTGATGCGACGTCAAGGTGAGGTGGTCTCGAAGGCGGAGATCCTCGAGAATGTTTGGGACTTTGCCTTCGAGGGCGACCAAAACGTGATTGAGGTGCATGTGTCTTCGCTTCGTCGAAAAATCGATGCGCCGTTCGGTGCAGCCGCGATTCAAACGATTCGTGGCGTTGGATATCGACTCGCAACTGATGGCGGATGAAGTGGACCGGAAAGCGTTCAGGGTTCGGACCCGACTCTTTCGTAGTGTGCGGTCGCGGACGACGTTCGCAGCAACTGTCGTTGTTGGAATCACGTTGGCGGCCGGAGGAATCGGGCTTGTCGCCGTTCTGAAGACTCGACTCACCGGCGCGTCCCGGACTGCCGCGCAGCTTCGTGCTCGTGATGTTGCGGCACTGGCAACGAGCGATCGTCTACCGAAAACGTTGTCGATTCCGGGTGAGGAGCGAGCGTTGGTGCAGGTGGTCGCTAAGGACGGTCGGGTTGTGAGTTCAAGCAGCAATGTCGCGGGTGAACCTCCGATTGTTGTCGGCGGGTCGCGCCCTGGCCTGTCAGGTGTGGTGCGTTCATCTCGGTTGCCGATCGGCGACGGTCAACGCTTCTTGTTGGTCAGCATCGAGGCTGCGACACCGTCCGGTCCCGTGCTGGTAGTCGCCGCAGAGAGCTTGGAACCTGCCGACGAGACGGTGAGAGCGGTAGCGCTGTTGCTTGCGGTCGGTTTGCCGATGCTGGTCGGGCTCGTTGCGATGCTCACCCGCCGGTCCGTCGGGCGAGCCTTGCGACCGGTTGAAGGTATTCGGTCGGAAGTTGCCGACATTACCGGTCGGGACTTGCACCGGAGGGTGGCGATCCCGTCGACAGGCGATGAGATTTCGGAGCTGGCGCGTACGATGAACGGCATGCTCGACCGCTTGGAAGGATCGGCACATGCGCAGCGACGCTTCGTGGCTGATGCCAGCCATGAGCTCCGTTCACCACTAGCTTCACTGAGGACGGTCCTCGAGGTTGCCATCGAACACCCGACCCGTGTTGATCCCCATGCCGCGCTTCGTGATGCTCTGATCGACAACGGTCGGTTGGAAGTTCTCGTCGCGGATCTGCTCACGTTGGCCCGGGTCGACGATGGTGAGTCAAATCTTGACCGTGTTCCCGTCGATCTGTCGGAGATCGTGCGGGAGTGTGTCGGTCGGCGATCGCCACGCATCGAGTGGAATCTTTCGTTGCATACAGCGTGGATACACGGCGATCAAGGGCTCATTACGCGGGTCGTCCGGAACTTGTGCGACAACGCTGAACGTCACGCTTACGGCCGGGTGTCTATTTCGACGTTCCGTCGTGACGATCTTGCGATCTTGCGTGTCGAGGACGATGGTTCAGGTATTGCGGCGGCCGACCGTGAACGTGTATTTGAGCGTTTCACTCGCCTCGATGAGGCTCGATCGTCCGATGACGGAGGATCAGGACTTGGCTTGTCGATCGTGCGCGAGGCGGTACGGGCTCACGGCGGAATGATCTCCGTGGGCGACAGTATTGACGGCGGTGCAGCGTTCGAGGCGCGATTCTCGGCGATCGACGCCCCGACGTGATCACCGATCACGCAATGGCTGGACCGGGTCGGCCGTTGACCGGCAAGCGAGGCCGCGCCTTGACGTTGGTTGTCGTCGCTGGCGTTGGCGTGTTCGCGTTCGCCAATCGTGGCGATGTTCAGGCCTTCGGGTCAGCGATCCGAACTGCTTCGCCGGCGTGGATGGCGGTCGCCGTCGCCATTGCGTTGGCCGGCATTGCGTTCGGCTACGCCGGGACGCATCGCGTCGCCGTCGAAGCTTCGGGTGTCCCGATTGGTTTCGGCCTAGGCATCCGCCTCGGAGTTCGTGCCTTTGCGTTGAACACGCTGTTGAAGTCCGGCGGGTTGGCCGGGATCGTTCCGTACCTTCGTCATGCTGAGTCGACCGGTGTGTCGCGATCACGCGCACGAACTGGATACCTGCTCGCCAACGTCCTCGGCGACGCCGCGATCGCGGTTTCGCTGATCGTTGCCCTCGTTGTATTGACGGTCGAGCACCGATTGAGCCGGGCCGTGATTGCGGCCAGCGTCGTGTTCGGATTCTACCTGGCGAGCATTGCGGTTGTGGTCGTGGCTGCGGCGCGGAGCCGAGAGGCCGTCCGACGATTGCATGCATGGCCGCGACGAGCGATCGCCGGAATTCGTCGGCGACCTCAGGCCGCGGTTGATCACACGGCCGCTGATGAGATGCATGCGGCGATCGCACAGCTGCGCGCTCGGCCGTTGGCGCTCGTTCCGGCGCTGGGCTGGGCGCTTCTCGTCGATGTTGCCGGTGTTGCCACGCTGGCGGTGGTGATGCGGGCGTTCGGGCAGACCGGCCGCCTTTCGGTGGCGCTAAGCGCTTATGCGGTGTCGATGCTCTTCGCGTTGTTGAGCTTCCTCCCCGGCGGGCTTGGATTCGCGGAGGTGTCACTGGCCGCAGTGCTGGTCAGTTTCGGTGTTCCGGCACCGGTCGCGGCGGCCATCGCCGTGACTGACCGGTTCGCCGAGACGTGGATCCCGACGGCCATCGGACTACTGATTCGACCGGGCCGTACCGCTCGTCGGACTGAATCGGTTCCGGTGGAGTCACCTTCGCCGACCGGTGCGAGCAAGCTCCGCACCCGTCGCTTGACGGCGCTCGCCGTCGTCGGACTTGGCCTCGTGCAGTTATGGCTGGGCGCGACTCGGCGCCCGCTGATTGACAGTTCAGCCGTGGCGCTGGATCCCCGGAGCGGTGCCCTTCGAGACTCGCGCTACATCCTTCTTGCGTGTGGACTGGCGCTCCTGGTCGCGGCCCGGGGGCTGTCGCGCGGATCGCGGCAGGCGTGGATCGTGGCAACGGGTGTGACAATTGTGAGCGTGTTCGTTCATCCCATCGGGCGAGGTGACCTCTTTGGTGCACTCGTCGGTCTCGTGATCACATCGGCGCTCATTTGGAAGCGAACCGCGTTTCGTTCGCGCACCGATACGGGAAGCAGCCGTGCTGCGCTCGTGTGGCTGCTCGGCGGAGCTGTTGTGGTGGTCGCCTACGGAACAATCGGCCTCTATTTCATGGATACCGAGATCGCAGAAGGAACGTCGCTGTGGCGAGCCTTTGATAGTGCGCTGCGACTGTTGTTCATCCTTCCGCCGACGACACTCTCGCCGCTTACACGGCACGCAAACTGGTTCATCGATTCGGTCCGTGTCCTCGGTGCGGCCGTCCTCGTGATCGGCGTCACTATGCTGACAAGACCTGTTCTCGGCAAGGTACGCCAACGACGCGGCGATCGGGAGCGGGTCGCGGCTGTCCTGCAGGACTACGGGTCGACCGGGCTCGCGCACTTCCATCTTCTGCCCGAGAAGTCTTTCGTTTTTTCCGCAGACGAGCGTGCATTCGTCGGATTCCGTCGAGTCGGTGCGGTTGCGGTCGCGCTTGGAGAACCAATCGGACCACAAGATTCGGTTCGCGACGCAGCAAGCGTGTTCCTGACGCATTGCGATGCGAATGGGTGGACGCCCGCATTCCACCAGGTCACTCCGACGGGCCTCGATGTTCTTCGCTCGCTTGGGTTGCATGAGCTCAAAATCGGCGAGGAGGCCATCATCGATCTACGCCACTTCAGCCTCGAGGGGAAGCACTTCAAGCGCCTGAGGACGCAACTGCGTCAGCTCGCCGGCGACGGCATTGTGGTCGAGGAGCTCGCGAAACCGATCAGCGAGGCAACGATGTCCGAACTACGAGCGGTATCGGACACCTGGCTGGCCGACGGCGGACATCGCGAGAGGACGTTCACCCTCGGTGGGTTCGACGAGGCTGAACTGCGGCGCACCCGCGTGCTGGTCGCGAAGTCACCCGGACGGATCGAAGCGTTCGTGAACATCATCCCTTCGTACGTAGGCTGCGACGGGAACTTCGACCTGATGCGCCGACGCCCGGACGCGCCGAACAGCATCATGGATCTGTTGCTTGTCCGGCTCGCCGAGGTCTTCCGGTCCGAGGGACGTACCGGGATGAACCTCGGCCTTGCGCCGCTCACGAATCTTGAAGGTGGCGGGCTCGCAGCACGTGCACTGCGCGTCATCGCCGAACGTGACTCGAAGGCGTTCAACTTCAAAGGTCTACGCGCCTACAAAGACAAGTGGCGGCCTGATTGGGACTCGCGGTACCTCGTGTACCCCTCAGATCTGTCCTTGCTTCGAGTCGGCTACGCCGTCGCACGTGTCGGCGAACTGCGCTCGCTGGCACCGCCGTTCCTGCGCTTCGGCCTCACCGATGTCCCGGGCGCGGCGCCAATCGACGAAGCCCGATCGGGTGTGGTCGAGGCGGAACTCTTCCTCGACGACGTCGCCATGGAGCGCCCCGTCGGAGGTGGCTCCGCGGCCGCATGATGACCGTCGCTGAATCCCGTCGCTCGCCACCGTGGCGATGGCCGCTCGCGTTGCTGCAGCGTTACCCGGTCACTGCAGGTGTGTACGCGATCGTTCTAAGTCTGGGCGCGTGGACCGCTGGACGACCCGACCGGCACGCCACACTGCTGCGTGTATTCGGGATCAGCTGGGCGGATCTTGCAGGTATGCGTCTCTACCGGCTCGCGACGGCGGTCATGATCCAGAGCCGACCAGGGCT
>JAYTFI010000634.1:0-3184 GCA_043734485.1 Acidimicrobiales bacterium
AAGCGAAGCTGTGGCCGGAGGACCCAATCGGTGGATCGAGGCTCAGACGCCTTCCGCCGCGTCGATGCCGGCCTCGTCGGCCGGCGGTGCAGTGTTGAGGGTTGCGAACACTGCCGGCGGCTCGCGCCACGGCGACGGCAGGGTGCCGGCTGCGGCCGCAGTGATGGCCCGCCACACGCGCTGCGGTGTGCATGGAAGGTCGAGATGGCGGATGCCGAGGTGGGCGAGCGCGTCGATGACTGCGTTCTGCACGGCCGGCGTAGCGCCGATCGTGGCTGCTTCGCCGATTCCCTTGGCCCCGAGCGGGTTGCGGGGCGACGGTGTCTCGGTGGAGTGGACGTCGAAGCTCGGCATCTCGGCCGCCGACGGCAGCGCGTAGTCGGCGAAGTTCGACGTGACGGGGTTGGCGTCCTCGTCGTACAGGACCTCCTCGTAGAGCGCCTGGCCGATGCCGGAGGCGATGCCGCCGTGCTGCTGACCCTGCACGAGCAGTGGGTTGAGGACGGTGCCGCAGTCGTCGACCGCAAGGTGGCGGATGACGGTCACCTTGCCGGTGTCGGCGTCGACCTCGACCACCGAGATGTGGGCGCCGAACGGGAACGTGGCGTCGGCCTGGTCGAAGATGAACTCGCCGTTGAGCGGTCCGCCGTCGTCAGCGGCCTTGGTTGCCAATTCGGCCCACGACAGCCCCGACGTCGGCACACCGGCCACGCCGAGTGTCCCCCTGGTCTTGTCGACGACGATGTCGGCCACATCGGCTTCGAGCATGGCCGCAGCCAGCTCGCGGGCCTTGTCGACCATCACCTCGGTGGCCTTGTGCACGGCCGATCCGCCGAGCTGCAGGGACCGCGATCCGCCCGTGCCACCACCGTTCGCGATGCGGTCGGTGTCGCCGTCGACGAGGCGGATTTGCTCGATCGGGATGCCGGTCTGGTCGGAGACGAGCATGGCGAACGCGGTCTGGTGGCCCTGGCCGTGCGCAGAGGTTCCGGCGAACACGGTGGCCGTTCCGTCGGGATGCACTTCGACTGCGCCGAACTCGCTCGCCCCGCCGCCCGCGGTGATCTCGACATACGAGGAGACGCCGATGCCGAGCAGCTTGCGGTCGCCCCTCTCGCGACGGACCTTCTGCTCGGCCCGCAGCTCGTCGTAGCCGATCGCCGCGGCGGCGGTGCGCAACGGAAGCATGTAGCGGCCTGAGTCGTAGCAGTTCCCCGTGAGCGTGGTGAACGGGAACACGTCGTCGGCCAGGAAGTTGCGCTCGCGTATCTCGATGGGGTCGATTCCGAGTTCGATCGCGGCCTGGTCGACGAGACGCTCGATCAGCGCGGTCGCCTCGGGCCGGCCCGCGCCACGGTATGCACCCATAGGAGTGGTGTTGGTGACGGCGACGACGACATTGAACTCAAGCGAAGGGAACCGGTAGTTGGCGGGCGACATGCGCCGCGTGCCGCCGGGGAGAAACGCGCCGACGGTCGGATAGGCACCTGCGTCGCCGACGAGCCGGACCCGCAGGCCGGTGAACGTGCCGTCGGCCTTGCAGCCGAGCTCGGCGTACTGGATCTGGCCGCGGCTATGCGGGAGTGCCTTCATGTCCTCGGAGCGGGTCGGCATCCACACGACCGGTCGGTTCAGCTCGCGGGCGGCCTTGGTGACAACCGTGTACTCGTGGTGCAGCCCGGCCTTGCCGCCGAAGCCGCCGCCGACCTGCGGGGTGACGATATGAATGTCGTCCTTCGACCAGCCGAGAGCGGCCGCCAGCTGACCATGCAGGGCGTGGGGCATCTGCGTGGACGCCCATACCGTGATGCGACCATCCGCGGCGGGCGCGGCGGCACAGCAGTCGGGCTCCATCGGTGCGACGGCGATGCGTTGGTTGACGTAGCGACCGCGCACGACGACGTCGCTCGTACCTTCGAGGTCGACTTTGTTCGAGTCGTGGATTACGAGCGCCTGGTTCGACCCGTGGGCCGGGAAGATCAGCTCGGCGCCGTCGGCGAGTGCGTCTTCCGCGTCGACAGACGCTGGCAGCGGGAGGATCTCGGCCCAGATGGCCTCTGCCGCGTCTTCGGCCTGCGCTGCGGTCTCACCGAACACGACGGCGATCGGGTCGCCGACGAAGCGGACGCGGTCGGTGGCCAGGGGCGGGCGGGCGAAGTCGGGATGCACGGCCACGAAGCCGTGATGCGGGGGCACGCCGAGCTCGGCGTGTGTCCACACCGCGACTACCCCGGGCATGTCGATGGCGTCTTCAGTGTGCAGTGCCGTAATGGCGCCGTGCGCCACCTGTGATCGGGCGAAGGCGGCAAAGAGCGGGCCGTCGAGGGGGAGGTCGCCCACGTACTTCCCCAACCCGCGCAGCAAGGCCGGATCTTCAGAGCGCACCACACGGGTGCCGAGGATCGAACCAGCAGGAATGGAACCGTGGAAAGGAGCAGTGGCCGTCGTCATTGTGACCGACCGTACCCCACGGCGAGTCCTGATCCGAAGTGCGTGCGCTGCTGTGGCGTTCGTCACTGCTACCGTGTGGATGCCTCGCACATGACGGCGCGGCTGGCAGCAAAGTCGGGGGACCATTTGCTGCCAGCCCCTGCCATCGGGCTTCTTTCACCATCGAGTGGTGGGCGTCGGTTGGCAAGATAGTTGCCGTCGGCTGTGCAAATGGCGTACTCTGTCAACGCCTGCCTGCTCCTTGGTCCCCCCGAGTCGAGCGGGCAGTGCCGCGTCCGGGGTTCGATCAACAGTCGAGCCGGGCAGTAACCGGGCGGATCAATAGCTGAAGTGCGCCTCCAGCTTTGTCGCAGCCGAGTTGGAGAGGTACTTGTCGAGACGCTTCTGGAGAACGGCTGCGTCCTTGTAGGGGCGACCGGAGACGATCTCCTGGGCAAGCTTCGGACCGACGCCGGGGAGCTTGCGCAGCGCGGTGACGGACGCGGTGTTGACGTCGACCTTGGCCATCGTGGAACTCGTCTTTGCTGGCGTCGCCTTGACGGTTGTAGCCGCGGTTGTAGCCGCGGTCGTGGCTACCGTCTTTGCTGGTGTGGCTACGGTCTTGGCCGGGGGAATTGTCGTCGCAGTTGCGGCCATGGCCGCGGACCCGGTCATCAGGACCGTGGTGGCAACCAGCGCAGGAATCAGTAGTCGGGTACGCATTGGAACTCCTTGTGCGAAGCGTCGAACCGGG
>JAYTFI010000635.1:0-6529 GCA_043734485.1 Acidimicrobiales bacterium
GACTCGACGAGATCACCGACGCCCTCTGGGAACTTGGCTACGGAGCTACTGCGCTGAACGAAGTCGTGCTCGACGTCGACACGTTCGCTGCGGCCGCCACCCGGAGTTCCATCGGGTCTTCGTGGCAGCGCGGGGCGCGGGCGGCGCGACACGTACTGGCGGCACACGAGGAAAGCGGAGCGCTCGGCGACGTCGCGATCTCGGTGTTCGGAGCGAGGCCAGGATGGCGTTCAGTGCGATCGCTGCTCGGAATCGTGGGAAGCGCCGACAGCACTTTGCACCGCCGCTTGCGCTGTGCGGCAACGCGTCTTCTGTGGCTGCCCGTCATTGCGTTCCACGTTGCGCTCGAACAGATTGCGGGGCGTCGCATTGTGCGCGCCGAACGTCGAGCCCCGGCGCATCGGGTGCGTACGTGAATCAAGCCAACGAGCGCCAGGTCGTTGCCCACGGAAGCCGCAGCCCGAACCTCGACTACCGGTAGCGGTGCATCCCGACGTTGATCACCAGCCCGACGGCGATGAACTCCGCGATCGTCGACGACCCGCCGTACGACAGGAACGGCAGCGGGATGCCCGTGACCGGCATGATCGCCATCGTCATCCCGACGTTCTCGAAGATCTGGAACAGGAAGAGCGCAAGCACGCCGACGCAGATGAGCGTGCCGGCCGTATCGCGGGCGGTGGTTGCGACCCGCCAGATCCGCCAGCACACGATTCCGAGGAGCAGAAGGATCGTGACCCCGCCGACGAGCCCGAGCTGTTCGCCGATGACGCTGAAGATGAAGTCGGTATGGCGCTCGGGCAGGTAGCCGAGGCGGGCCTGCGTGCCCTGGAACAAGCCCCGTCCGGTGAAGCCGCCGGAGCCGATGGCGATCTTCGAGTTGACGACGTTGTAACCCTCGGCCCGCGCTGTGCCTTCGGCGTTCACGAAGCTCGTGAGCCGCTTGAGCTGGTACTGCTTCAAGATGCCGAGCTCCACCGTCGCGGTGATCAGCACGAGACCGAGTGCAGCCAGTCCGCCCATGTGTGCGGATCGGGCCCCGGACACCCACAGCATCACCAGAATGATCACCAGGAACACGAGCGCAGTGCCGAGGTCGGGCTGCAGGTAGATCAGCCCCGTGGGCACCCCGGCCAAAGCCAGCACGGTGACGAAGCGGCGGAGATCGAGTTGGCTGCGCTGGGCCGCGCCGTACGCGGCGAGCGTCAGGATGAGTACCACCTTGGTGAACTCGGCGGGCTGGAACTGGAACAGACCGAGCTGGTACCAGCCGTGCGCACCCTTGTGGGCCGGCACCGCGAACAGGCCCATGAGCAGCACGACCGACCCGAAGTAGAGGACCGGTGACAAGTCGAGGAACAGGCGATAGTCGAAGAGCGTGACCAATAGCATGGCGCCGAAGCCGAGAACGACGAAGACGACCTGCTTCTTCAGGTACAGGTTCGGGTCGAAGTTGTTGGAGGCCAGGTAGTCGCGGCTGGCCGAGGTGATCATCAGAAGTCCCAGGCAGGCGAGCGCGCCGGTCACCGAGATGAGCATGAAGTCGAGCTGACGCCATGGCGCGTCGCGTCGCACGCTGGTCGGGCTCGACGGCTCGGGAACCCGGAACGCGCGGCTCAGCACACCGGCCATGTCAGCGCTCCCCGCCGACACCGCTGACGACCCGGACGTCGGTGAGCGGGTGACCCGCGAGACCGTCGAAGACGCGTCGTACGACGGCCGCGGCCTGACGCCCGAAACCACCCTCTTCCATGACGATCGACACGGCGTACTTCGGGGCCGTCACCGGTCCGAACGCTGCGAACACTGCATAGTCCTGTTCCTTGCTGCGCTGTGCAGTGCCGGTCTTGCCGGCGATCGGGTACTCGTCGAGTGGGAAGCCGGCGAAGGCGGCCGATGCCGTTCCACCCTTCGCACCGACCACGTCCTCGAAGCCGGCGATGAGCGCGTTGCGAGCATCATCGGGGATGTCCACGTTGCTCGCCACGCGAAGCTTCGCCGCGACCGGGGCCAGCGTCGTCGACGGCGATGCCGCATCGAGCGGGCTGACGACCTTGGTGGTCGTCGTCGAGGTCGTCGCCGCCACCGTGCTGCGGGGCATGGTCGGGGCGATGACGGGCGGACGCGTGGTGTTGACGCCGGCCCCTCCGGTCGACGCGGCGGTTCCGGGACGGGTCGAACCGGTCACCGATGCCGCTGCGTCACGCTCCATCTGCGCCCGCGGTGCGACGTCCAGCTCGATCTTCGCGTCGAGGACCGACCCGCCGTTGGCCAGCGTGGCGTAGGCGCGGGCCAGTTGGAGCGGCGTGACGAGGATGTCGCCCTGGCCGATCGCGACGTTGACCGTGTCGCCGAGGGTCCAGATCCCGTTCGGACACAGTTTTGGGTACTGCTGATGGCAACGGGCCCGGTACTCGCGATCGGGCAAGGCGCCTTTGCGCTCACCTGGCAGCTGCACGTTCGTCGGCGTGCCGAGGCCCATCGACTTGGCCGCGTTCTGGATGCCGTTGTCGAGCTTCGCACCCAGCTGCGCGAACTCGTTGCCGAGGCGGTAGAAGTACGTGTCGCTCGACACCCGCAGTGCGCTCTGCAGCGTGATCGGCCCGAACGCCGTCGGCGGACGTCCCGGATTCTTCCAGACGCACTGCACCAGCTTCTGGCAGGTGTCGACCTTGAACGTGCCGGTGTCGTCGTAGACCGAGTCGGGCGTGATGAGACCGGCCTTGAGCGCGGCCAGCGCAGTGAACAGCTTGAACGTCGAGCCCGGCGGGTACTGACCCTCGATGGCCCGGTTGATGAACGGCGAGGGCTTCGAGTTGCTCAACTCGGCGAAGCGCTCACTCGAGATGCTCGGGATGAACTCCCGCGGGTCATACGTCGGGTAGCTGGCCATCGCCAGGATCTCACCGTTGGTCACGTCCGTGACGACAATGGCCCCGCTCGTCGCCTTGATGTACTCGTTCGGACGATCGGCGAACACGTTCTGACGAGCCGCCACGAGGCCCTGCGCGAACGACTCTTCCGCCAGCCGCTGTACGTCGACGTCGATCGTGAGGCGCACGTCTTTGCCCTGCACCGGCCCACGGATCACCGTGCGCCGGATGACCCGGTCGAGGCGGTCCTTGATGATCAGCTCCTCACCGGGGAGGCCGCGCAGCTCGCGTTCGAAGGACTTCTCGATCCCGGTCTTGCCGATCACGTCGCTGCCCTGGTTGTAGAACAGGTCGTCGGGCTGGCGGTCGAGCTCGCTCTGGTTGATCTTGCCGATGTAGCCGAGCACATGCGCCGCCAGCATCGCGTTCGGGTACACCCGCTGCCAGGTCTGGGCGGTGCTGACGCCCGGGAAGCGGTTGATGTGCTCCTCGATGTAGAGGATCTGCGACTCCTTCACGTGGCGGGCGATCTCGGCCGGTTCGAAGGCATTGTTGGTCGGGGCGACGAGTCGGCGTTCGATCGTCGAGAAGGGCACGCCGAGCACCGCGGACAGCCGGGTGACGGTCGGAATCCGCTGCACCGTCTTCATCTTGCTGGTGTCCATGCGCACGACGTTGATGGCGAGGTTGTCGATCAGCACGCGGCCGTTGCGGTCGAGCACGCGGCCGCGGATCGACGGGATGTAGACGTGGGCCTCGGGGATGCGGTCGGCGCGGGTCTTGAGGCTCGCCGCCTCGACCGTCTGCAGGTAGCCGAGCCGCAGCACCAGCGCCGCGAACAGCGACGCGACGATGATCGCGATCACCGTCAATCGGTGCTGGATGTCGATCACGACGCGGCCATTCCCTCGCACTGCCGACTCATGACTCGGACGGCCTTCCCGCGATGGCCCTGGCGACTATCCCGCGCAGAGGAATCGTCAGCACGACGTTCCAGAGCGACGCGACGACGAGCACGGCGACAAGGCGCCGGGCCTGCGGGAGCGGCTGTTCGGCGACGATGAATGCCAGTGCGCAGTAGGCCAGCAGCGCCATGCTCGTGGTGGCCAGAACGAGGGTGACCGGCAAGCGGCTGCGTACCGTCGAGAACGCCTTGTCACGGACGTAGCCCACGACGACGGCCAACACCGTGCAGATCAGCGCCCAGAGGCCGATCGGCGTGCTCGCGAGGAGGTCGGCCGCCCCGCCTGCCATGAACCCGAGCAGCGCGCCGGCCTCGGTCCCCAGTTCGAGACCGCCGAGCACCGCGAGCAACACGAACGGCTCCGGACGGACGTCCATGACGGTCAGCTGCGACAACAGAGCCGCATGCACGACGAGCACGCTGGCGGTCACGAGCACGATGCGCACGAACGGCAGGTCGCCCCGGCTGAAGACGGCCTGGGTCATACCGCTTTCGCCGGGATGAGGACCTTCACGAACGAGACTTGACCGAGGTCGACGACGGGCACGGCGGTGACCTCCTGTTGGATCGTCCCCGACCGCACACTGCGCACACGGGCGACGGGAATGCCGGCCGGGAATCGACTCCGGTCGAGGCCACTGGTCACGAGTACTTCCTTCGGGCCAACCTTGGTGTCGAGATCGATGAGGCCGATCTCGAGCGGCTCGCCCCGGTGCTGCCCGCGGGCGATGCCGACGTCGCCCGATTTCGACAGCCGCACGCCGACGCTCGACGACGGATCGGTGACGAGTTTGACCGTGGCTGAGCGGGAAGTGACGGATGCGACCCGGCCGACCAGCCCGGCACCCGTCACCACCGGCGCGTCAAGAGTGACACCGCTCGACGAGCCGCGGTTGATCTCGATCGTCTCGTCGAAGTTGTTGAGGGCACCGCCGTTGACCCTGGCCTCGACCGATGCGAGACCGTCAGGGTCGCTGAAGCGACTCAACGCGAGGAGCTCGCGCCGCTCGCGCACCGCGTCCTGGTAGCGCAGCGATGCGGCCCGGGCATCGTCGAGCTGCTTGCGGAGGAGATCGTTCTCTTTCTGCAGATCGGCCGCCCGGCCCGTGACGATGGCCGCGGCGCTTCCGATCGGCGCCACCGCACTCTGCCCGAGCCGGCGGACCGGGGCCAGCACATCACGGACCTCATTGCGCACCGGATCGAGCCGGCCCCCGAGCGCAAGCAGCGTGCACGAGCTGAGGATGGCGAGGACGAGCACGTTCCGAGACCGCGATGCTCGGGTTGCAACCACGGCGGAAAGCCTAGGCGTGCAGCGGCCGGCGCGGTTCCCCGCCCGGCGGAGCTACCGCCGCTGGTCGGGAGTGAGGAGGAAGTTGAGGGCGTCGAACTCCTCGAGCACCTGGCCCGATCCGATGGCCACGGCGAACAGCGGGTTCTTTGCCACCCACACCGGCATGCCGGTCTCGCGGGAGACCCGCTCTTCGAGGCCGCGCAGGAGCGCACCTCCGCCGGTCAGGTAGATGCCCTTCTCCATGATGTCGGCGGCCAGCTCGGGCGGGGTCTTGTCGAGGGTGACCTTCACCGCGTCGCAGATCGAAGCGACGTTCTCCTCGATGGCTTCTCGGATCTCCTGCGTCGTCGTGATGACGGTCTTCGGCAGCCCGGTACGGAGGTCGCGGCCGCGCACCTCGGCGCGGAGCTCCTCGTCGAGCACGCACGCCGAACCGAGCGCGATCTTGACCTCTTCGGCGGTGCGCTCGCCGAGCGCCAGGTCGTATTCCTTGCGGGCGTAGTTGATGATCGACTCGTCCATCTCGTCGCCGCCGATGCGGATCGACTGGCTGGTGACGATGCCACCCAACGAGATGACCGCCACCTCGGTGGTACCTCCGCCGATGTCGACGACCATGTTCCCGGTCGGCTCATGGACCGGGAGGCCCGCCCCGATGGCCGCAGCCATCGGCTCTTCGATGATGCGCACGACGCCGGCACCGGCGTAGACGGCCGCGTCCTGGACTGCGCGCATCTCGACTCCGGTGATGCCCGACGGGATGCAGATCACCATGCGGGGCTTGGCGAAACGGCGCTGGTGCACCCGATGGATGAAATAGCGGAGCATCTTCTCGCATACGTCGAAATCGGCGATGACGCCGTCTTTCAGCGGCCGGATGGCCTTGATGTGACCGGGCGTGCGGCCGAGCATGCGCTTGGCTTCGAGGCCGACGGCGACAGGCCGCCCATCGCGGACATCGACCGCGACGACCGACGGTTCATTCAGGACGATGCCGCGGCCACGCTCGTAGACGAGGGTGTTCGCGGTGCCGAGATCGACGGCGAGATCTCGTCCTATGAAGGAGTTCATGCGAAGCTCCGATGGATTCGTGGTGGGGAAGTAGACGTGGGGAAGACGATCAGGCTACGGCCTTTCTCGACCATCCTCAAACGCGACTTAACCGCGTGGTAACGGGGACTGGAGCGGCCGACATCGGTTACCGGGGCCGAGCTCACCGGTCGCGGGGTTCGCTCACGCAGGAAAGAAGAGGGCGATCTCGCGTGCGGCCGACTCGGCCGAGTCGGACCCGTGGATCAGGTTCTCGGTGAACTCGATGCCGAGGTCCCCACGGATGGTGCCCGGGGCTGCAGTGCGGGGGTTGGTCGCGCCCATCATGGTGCGCACGACCTGCCACGT
>JAYTFI010000636.1:0-1626 GCA_043734485.1 Acidimicrobiales bacterium
GTGAGCCGTCAAGCGGATCAACGACCACATCTTCGCTCGTCGCGCCAACTGCCTCCGCGGCTGCACGCGTTTGCTGCCCGCGCTGCGTTCCTCGGAACGATCATCGTCGCCCTCACCGCTATGGTGTGGCATCACGACGGCCCGGTCCGGATCGACCGGTCGCTCCTCGACGGGTACGTCCCGAACCGTTCGTCGCTGCTTTACCGGGCCTCGCGCGTCTTCACGGAGTTGGGGTCACCGGCAGCCGTTATCGCCATAGCCTTGATAGCTGCGACCGTGATCTGGACACAGCGCCGATTGTGGATGCATGCCGCCGTGTGCGTTGTTGCGCCTGCGGTCGCAGGTATGACGGAGATGGCCGCGAAGCTGATCGTGGCCAGGCCCCGCCCGGTCACTGCGGCGCTGACCGGGGAGGGCGGAATGGGTTTCCCGTCGGGGCACGCAACCGGTTTTGCCGCGCTCGCCTTCATCCTGGCGCTCGTCGTTCCCCGAAATCGACAGAGCCAGGTCTGGGCCCTCGCTGGGGCGATCGTTCTGAGTGCATTGATGGCGGCTTCACGGGTCGTCGTCGGTGCGCACTTCCCGACCCACGTCATTGCGGGAATGATTCTCGGCGGCGTGATAGCGGACGCGACCTGGCTCGCCGCCCGGTTGGCCTTGAGCGACCGAAGCGGCCCGAACAAAAGAGGCTCTTGTGACATGTCCGTGGGTCATTTGCGGCCGGGGAGTGGTGGGCAGTAGCCGCCGCGGGCGAGGAGGGCGAGTGCGATGAGGTTGTCGGTGGATCGGAACCCGAAGGCTTGCCGGGTAAGGAGTCGGATCTTGGTGTTCGTTCATTCGACCAGGGCGTTGGAGAGCCCGTGGGTGAGGGTGGCCTCGATGGTGGGCCGGTGTTTCGCGATGCGTTTCGCGAGTTCGACGAACGGCGGGATGCGGCATCGTTTCGCCCACACGAGCCAGCCGTCGAGGGTCTGGATGGCTTCGGGGCCGCGGAGTTGGAACACGAGCCGGAACTGCTCCTTCAACAGGTAGGCCCGGTAGAGCGTCTTGTTCACCGTCGCGACACGCGCCAGCGCGACCTGTTGGTGGCCGGTGAGGTGCTCGGGGTTCTTCAACAGCGCGTAGCGGCAGCCCTTGATCCGCCGGATCATGCCCGGGGCACCGAGTTTGCGGGCGGCGTGCCAGTGGGAGCGGCGGACCTCGTCGAGCGCTCCGGTCGCCCACGCCACCATGTGGAACGGATCCGCGCACAACGTCGCGTTCGGGCACTGCTCGCCAACGACGGTCGCGATCCATTCGGCGGCGTCGGCCGAAACGAGACGGATATGGGCGCATCGCTCAGCGCCGAGGAGCGTAAAGAACTTCGTCAACGTGGCCATGTCACGCCCGGGGGCAGCCCAGATGAGCCGGCCGGTGTCGTGATCAACGACCACGGTGAGGTACTTGTGGCCCCGCTTGTAGGAGATCTCATCGATTCCGATCCGTGCCAGGCCATCGAACGGATCTCTAAGAGCCCGGGCGTCACCAACGACCCGGCCGATGACCGCGCCGACGGTCCGCCACGCGACACGCATCAACTCGACGACCGCGGTCTTCGAGGTGTGCACGGCCAGCCACGAGATCTGG
>JAYTFI010000637.1:0-1655 GCA_043734485.1 Acidimicrobiales bacterium
TCAGGCCAGCTCGATGAGGTCCAGCATCTTCTCCTCGTAATGCATCAGCTCGCCGTCCGGCATCATCAGCACGTTCGTCGGCGCCAGCTGGGTGACGAACTCGATGTCGTGGCTGACGAGCACGATCGTGCCCTTGTAGTTCTGGAGCGCGGCCAGCACGGACTCGCGCGACGGCGGGTCGAGGTTGTTGGTGGGCTCATCGAGGAGCAGCACGTTCGACCTGCCGATCATCAGCCTGGCCAGCGACAGCTTGGTCTTCTCACCGCCGCTGAGGGTTCCTGCTTCCTGGTCGGCAACGTCGCCGGTCATGCCGAAGTGGGAAAGGATGCCGCGCAAGGTCGGGTCAGGACACGTCGGGTCGGCTTCACGCAGAAGGGAGATGACCGCACTTTCCGCCTTGATGTCCTCGTGCTCCTGGGCGTAGAACCCGAGCTTCACGTTGGCGCCGAGGCGCACGGTTCCGGCGTCGGGTTTGTAAACACCGGCCAGCGAGCGCAGCAGCGTGGTCTTGCCGGCGCCGTTGAGGCCGAGCACGAGGAAGATGTCGCCGCGGTGCACCTCGAAGTTCACATCCGAGAAGATCATGTCATCGCCGAAGCCCTTGGCCAGGCCCTCGACCATGAGGGCACGGTCGCCGGCGCGCACCGGGTCGGGGAAGCGCACGCGCATGGCGCGACGCTTCACCTGCATGATCTCCGGGCCCCGCTTCTTGTGCATGTTCTCCATGCGCTTCAGCAGGTTCTTGCGCTTCTGGACGTGCGTCTCGTTGGCGCCCCGGAACTTGTCGATGGTCTTCTCGAGGCGGGCGATCTCCTTGTTGAAGTTCGCCGACTCGCGGGCCCGCAGCGACTCGCGCTCTTCGCGCTGGACGAGGAACTGTGTGTACGTACCTTTGTACTGCTCGATGCGGGCGGCCTCGAGGGCGAGAACCCGGTCGATCGAGGAGTCCATCAGCTCGATGTCGTGGCTGACGACGAGGATCGTCGCCTTGGACTTCTTGAGGAACTCGACGACCCAACGCTTCGCCTCGACATCGAGGTGGTTGGTGGGCTCGTCGAGGATCAGCAGATCTCCCCCGGCCAGCAGCAGGCGGGCCAGCTCGAGACGGCGGCGCTGACCGCCCGAGAGCGTGCCCACGGCTCGCAGCAGCGCCTCGTCGTCAAGGCCCACACCGGCTGCGATCCGCTCCGCCTCCGACTCGACCTGGTAGCCGCCCAGCGTGCGGTAGCGCTCCTCGAGGTTCGTGAACTTGGTGACCGCCTTGTCGAGCGCGTCGTCCGCACCCTCGACCCCGGCACCCATGTCGATCCCGGCCTTCTCGATGCGGGTCTGCCACTCCTTGAGCTGCTCGGCCATCTCCGTGAGCGGGCTGGCACTGAGCAGATGGTCGTAGGACAACCGGTCGGCATCCTCAGGCTTGGCCGACACATCCTGCTGCAGCCAGCCGAAGTGCTCGGGCCGTGACACGGAGCCGGCCGACGGGTGGCGCTCACCCGCCAGCGTCTTGAGCATCGTCGTCTTGCCCGCGCCGTTCGGCCCGACGAGCGCGACCTTCTCACCGACTTGGAGGCGGAAGGAGGCATCGTCGAGCAGGACCCGGTGGCCGAGATCTATGCGCAGGTTGGCCACATCGAGCATTCGGGCAAGGCTAGGGG
>JAYTFI010000638.1:0-7885 GCA_043734485.1 Acidimicrobiales bacterium
TCGAACGGACGTGGGCACCTTCAGCTGCGGCGCCGCGACCTTGAGCACCTGTGCGGCCAGCGCCATGATCTCGGCCGGTGTCCGGTAGCCGACCGAGAGCTCGACCTTGCGGGCGGCGCGCTTCTGCGGCAGGTGGACCAGCACCTCATCCCATGTGGCCGGCGCCCACATGCCCGTGGCTTGGCCGATGTCGCCCACAATCGTCATCGAGCCGCTGAGCGAGCGGCGCGACAGCATGCGCAGCTGCATCGGCGAGAGGTCCTGCGCCTCGTCGACGATGATGTGGCCGTAGGTCCGGATGCCCTCTTCGCGGACGGCGTTCGGATCGGACACGCCGCCTCCGAACGTGGCCGGTTTCGGCACCGGACCGAGGAGCTGCGCGGCCTCGTCGAGCAGCGGTATGTCGGATGACGTCCACATCACGTCGTCGACGGATGCGCCACGGGGCCGCAGCAGCAGCTTCTGCTCCGCCTCACTCAGCACATCGCCGGCCGCGACCCGAATGAGGGCAGCCGCGCCGAACAGGTCGCGCAGGAGCAGCCGAGGGGTGAGCACAGGCCACATGCGGTCGAGGGCGAGCTTGACATCCTCCCGGCGGCGGACCGCAGGCGCGAAGTCCTCGAACAACAAGACGCCCTCAGTCGGCAGGGTGCGCCCGGTGCGGGCCATGGCCTGGCGGTAGCGCTGGTAGAGCCGCTCGATCAGCAGCGACTGGAGCTGCTTGCGTGACGAATTGTGGAGCCGGTGGCCGCGCTTCACCGTGGACACCATCTCGGACGTGTCGTCCGGGCTGATGACCAACTCGACCGTGGCGAAGCCGACCACGAGCGGCTCACGCAGCGCCCGCTGACGGGTCATCACCGCTCGCCGGATGACCTTGGCCATGCGGATGTCGCCCTTGACCCGGGCAACGGGATGTGACTCCTTCCCCGTCGCCGTCACCTCGCCGGCGAGGTCATCGATGCTGGAGAGGTCGACGCCGGTCTCACCGAGGGCCGGCAGAACCCGGGAGATGTAGCGGATGAAGTGCCGGTTCGGGCCGACGACGAGCACGCCCTGGCGCTCCAGTGGGAAGCGGTGCGTGTAGAGCAGGTAGGACGCCCGGTGGAGGGCCACGGCCGTCTTGCCCGTGCCCGGACCGCCCTGGACGACGATCACGCCGTTCGGCTCGGCCCGGATGATCTCGTCCTGTTCCGACTGGATGGTGGCGACGATGTCGCGCATGTGGCCACTACGGGCCCGGCCCAGCGCGGCCAGGAGGGCACCACTGCCGACGAGCCCGTCGCCGTCGTCACGCTCGAGCCGTTCGACGGTGAACACTTCATCGTCGATGCCGAGCAGGACATCGGCTTCCGTGGAGAAGTGGCGGCGGCGCTCGAGGCCGAGAGGGTTGCGGCCCGTGGCCCGGTAGAACGCCTCGGCCACGGGGGCGCGCCAGTCGACGACGATCGGGTTCTGTTCGACGTCGGACACCGGGAGACGACCGATGTAGAACCGCTCACCTTCGTTGCCGGGCACGGGCTCACCGTTGATCTCGGCCTGTCCGTCACCCCGCGACACGCGGTCGATGCGTCCGAAGACGAGCGACTCGGTGCCGATCTGGAGCCGGGAGAGCCGCCCCATCGCCCGGTCTTCGACGACGTCGCGCTCGAAGCGCGCCTGGTGGGTGCCACCGGCGCCGGTCACGGTGAGATGCTGAAGTTGGCGAGCAGAAGCACGCATGCGCTCCAGGCATTCGTAGGCGAACGTGATGTACGCCTGCTCGCTCTCCAACTCGGGATGGGCAGCCACAGCCTGGCATTCCTCCGCTTACGGCATTGGGTCGCCCTGGAGGAACCCAGGGTCAAAAACTCGGATAGGAGACGCTACTCGGCGGCTGACCGCATCCGGGACACCCTGGAACCGCTCCGATCCCACCGTTCCGGAACTGGTCGACGCAGCGTCACCCGGACGAAACACTGGCGACACAGAACCCCGCCACGCTGTGCACTATGGCATCGGCGTCGCGCACCGCAGTCCGAGAAGGGGCGATCGCTCGCGGCATCTCGGCCGGGCGGGTCGACGAGCTCTTGGACGCCGCACCGGAGCCGTGGTGGCTGTCGGCCGAGGACGGTGAGCTGATAGCCGATGTGTCACTTCTTGCTCCGCCGCTGGGTGACGGTGAGCTCCGCCTGCGGATCAGCGCCCCGCCCGAAGGGTCCGCGGCATGGGAGCTGTCCATCGTCGCGCACGACCGTCCCGGACTTCTCGGTCTCACCGCCGACGTGGTCGCACAGCACGAACTTTCCATCGTCCACGCCCGCATCGCCTCCTGGGCCCACGAACAGACCGCTCTCCAGCGGGTGACCGTCGTGCCGGTGAAGGTGCCGCTCAGCGGCGAGCCCGAGTGGCCCTTCATCGGCCAGGCGCTGCGCACCGCGCTCACCGGACCCCCGGCCGAACCCACGTACCCGCCGGTTCTGCCGGACGGCTGCGCGGTGCGGTCCGTGAAGCCAGGTCGGCTGGAGACGCAGTGGCTCATCGACATCGAGGCCCGCGACGAGGTCGGCCTCCTGGCCCGAATCGCGGGAACGCTCCTCGCTCTCGGCGCTGACGTGATCGCGGCCGACATCCGCTCCGTCAACGGCCGCGCCACCGACACGTTCCTCGTGCAGCTCGACGACGCGGCCGGGCTGCGCACCATGCAGGCGCTTGCTGCGCAGAGCATGCTGGCGGACGAGGCGCGCCGCATGACCATGGCCGGCTGAGCCGGTCGCCAACTTTGTCGCCTGAAGCCGCTCTCAGCGGCCTTGGCCTACAGAGTTCGCGCGAAAGTGGCACGTGCGCCCTTTTCACCACAACATGCTCGACGAGTCGCTGAAGTCGAAGAAGGTCGACCGCGCCACCCTCATGCGGGCCTGGTCGTTCGCCCGGGTGTTCCGCGCCGACATCACTGCGTATCTCGTGCTCGCGGTCTTCACCTCGCTGCTCGGCGTGCTTCCGGCGCTCGTGTTCAAGCGCATCGTCGACGACGTCGTCGCCAAGCAGCACCGCAGCGAGATCAACGCCCTTGCGCTCATCGTTGTGGCCCTCGCACTGGGTTCCGCGCTCCTCGGCGTCGGCATCCGCTGGCTCGGCGCACGGGTCGGCGAGCGGATGATCGCGGGCATCCGCCGATCGCTGTTCGACCACGTCCAGCAACTGCCCATCGCCTTCTTCGCGCGAACCCAGACCGGCTCGCTGATGAGCCGGCTGAACAACGATGTCGTCGGCGCCCAATCGGCGTTCACGTCGACGTTGCGCACGGTCTTGACGGATGTGCTCACCGTGGCGTTCACCCTCGTGGTGATGGCCACACTGTCGTGGCAGGTCACGCTTCTGTCGCTTACCGTCGTGCCGATCCTGTTCGTGGTCAGCAAGCGCGTGGGCACGCTGCAGTCGAAGGCGGCCCGCAAGCAGATGGACCTGAACTCGTCGATGAACGCGTTCATGACGGAGCGCTTCAACGTTTCCGGCGCGCTGCTGGTGAAGCTGTTCGGCCGTCCGAAGGCCGAGTCGGCGCAGTTCGGCAAGAACGCCGACGACGTGGCCGACATCGGCATCCGCCGCGCGGTCACCGGCACCACGCTCATGCTCACGCTGCCCATGGTCAGCGCGCTCGGCGTCGCGAGCATCTACTGGTGGGGTGCCCGAAGGGTGTTCGACGGCAGCATGTCCCTCGGATCGGTGATCGCCATGGCCTCGCTCGTGCAGCGGCTCTTCGGCCCGCTCACCGAGCTGGCCAGCGCCCGGATCGACTTCGTCACCTCCTTCGTCAGCTTCGAACGCATCTTCGAAGTGCTCGACGCGCCGATCACGATCCACGAGTCGCCGACGGCCGTCCCGCTCGCCGCGGCAACCCACCACACGGGCTCGCGGGTCGAGGCCCGTGACATCTGGTTCCGCTACCCGGCACCGTCGGAGATCGCAGTCGCGTCCCTCGAAGCGCCCAACCCCGGGGTCCCTGCCGACACTTCGGCATGGATCCTGCAAGGTGTCTCGTTCATCGCCGAGCCGGGCACACTCACCGCGCTCGTCGGGCCCAGCGGCGCGGGCAAGACCACCCTCTCGCAGCTCGTTCCCCGCCTCTACGACGTCACCCGGGGTTCGCTGCTGATCGACGGTGTCGACGTGCGCGACGCCACCATCGACAGCCTCCGCGCCCACATTGGCGTCGTCACCCAGGACGCCCACCTCTTCCACGACACCATCGGCGCGAACCTCCGCTATGCCCGGCCCGAGGCGTCGATGGCCGAGATCGTCGAGGCGACCAAGGCGGCCCGCATCCACGACATGATCGCCGGCCTGCCGGCGGGCTACGACACGCTCGTCGGCGAACGCGGGTACCGGCTGTCGGGCGGCGAGAAGCAGCGTGTCGCGTTGGCCCGCGTGCTCCTGAAGGACCCGAGCATCGTGATCCTCGACGAGGCGACCGCACATCTCGACTCCGAGACCGAGGCGCAGATTCAGGAGGCCCTCGAGACCGCGCTTGCCGGGCGCACCTCCATCGTGATCGCCCACCGCCTGTCCACCATCCAGTCGGCCGACCAGATCCTGGTGATCGAGGCCGGCCGCATCGTCGAGCGGGGCCGACACGAAGAGCTCGCCGGCCAGGGCGGGCTGTATGCCGACCTGTACGAGACGCAGTACTTGCGGGCCGCGGCGCTGACGTAATTGCACGGTGGGCACTACCGTCTTCCGCCGTGACTCGCCCCGCCATCACCGGCTCGCCGTTCCTCGCTGCCTGTCGCGGCGAGAAGGCCGCGCACCGACCGGTGTGGTTCATGCGCCAGGCCGGCCGCTCCCTCCCCGAGTACCGAGCGCTACGGGCACAGCACGCCTTCCAGGAGCTGATCACCGATCCGTCGGTCACCGCAGAGGTCACACTCCAGCCGGTCAGGCGACACAGCGTCGACGCCGCCATCCTGTTCAGCGACATCATCACGCCGGTTCAGTCGATCGTGGCGGGCGTCTCCATCGAGACCGGCAAGGGCCCGATCATCGAGCAGCCGTTTCGCACCCTCGCCGACGTTGATCGTCTGCGCTCCTACGAACCAACGCGCGACATTCCGTATGTGATCGAAGCCGTGCAGAGGTGCGTCGCCGAGCTCGACCCGCTCGGCGTTCCGCTCATCGGCTTCGCGGGCGCGCCGTTCACCGTTGCGACGTACCTCATCGAAGGCGGAAAATCGAAGGAGTTCGAGACGACGAAGGCGATGATGCGCGCCGATCCTGAAACCTGGACCGCGCTCCTCGATGCACTCGCCGACATCGCCCTCGCGACACTGCGGGCGCAGGTCGAGGCCGGCGCGTCCGCGGTCCAGTTGTTCGACAGCTGGGCCGGCATCCTCTCCGAGGCCGACTATCGCCGATTCGCGATGCCTTCATCTGCGCGCATACTGCATGGCCTCGCCGATCTCGGCGTGCCCCGCATCCATTTCGGTGTCGGCACGGGCGAGCTGCTGGGCGCGATGGGCGAGGCGGGTGCCGACGTGGTCGGCGTGGACTGGCGGGTTGGGCTCACGGACGCCCGTCGGCGTGTGTCCGAGGGCAAGGCGCTGCAGGGAAACCTCGATCCGGTCACGCTCCTTGCGCCATGGTCAGTCGTTGAACATGAGGTCCGACAAGTGCTCGACGATGCCGACGCGGCGGGAGGCGGGCACGTGTTCAACCTCGGCCACGGCGTGCTCCCGCAGACCGACCCGACGATCCTCACCCGCGTAGTCGAGATGGTGCACGGACACTGATCGTGGCGCCCCACGTCCCGACGAGCGGACCTGAGCAGGTCGACGTCGCCGTCATCGGAGGGGGCATCAGCGGCCTTGCGACCGCGTGGTACATCGTGCGCCATCAGCCCGGGCTGCGGGTCGCCGTCCTCGAGGCCGGCCCGACGGTCGGTGGCAAGATCGCAGGAGCCATCGTCGCCGGCCACGCGGTCGACTGCGGGCCGGACGCGTTCCTCGCCCGCGTCCCCGGCGGGGTCGAACTGGCGACGGAACTCGGACTCGGTGACGATCTCGTCGCGCCGGCCACAGGGAAGGCGTGGGTGTGGTCTCGTGGAAAGCTCCGACCCCTTCCCGAGGGCCTCGTGCTCGGCGCGCCGTCACGCCTTGGACCACTGGCGCGATCGGGGATCCTGTCGCCACTCGGCGTCGCCCGCGCCGCGCTCGACGAAGTGTGGCCGCGACGGCCGGACACGGACACCGGCGACGACCCCACCGTGGCCGCCGCGATCGGCCGGCACCTCGGCCGCGAGGTCGTCGAACGCCTCGTCGACCCGCTGCTCGGCGGCATCAACGCCAGCGACTGCGACCGCCTCTCGCTCGCATCGGCCGCACCCAACCTCGTCGCCGGAGCCAACGCGCCCCGCATGATGCGCGCCTTGCGGGCCGTTGGCGCCGCGCAGCAACGCGGGCAGATCGGCGTCGACCAGGACCGACCAGTGTTCCTGACACCGCGCACCGGAGTGCGTTCGATCATCGAGGAGCTCCACCGGCAGCTGCCGGGCGGGACGGTGCGCACCGGCAATGCCGTCACCTCGCTCTCGAAACGCGACCGGCACTGGGAGGTCACCACCTCGAACGGCCATTTGTTGTGTGCACATACGGTTGTGCTCGCTACCCCGGCTTTCATCACAGCCGGTATCGTCGCCGGAACGAGCCCGACGGCGGCGGCCGAACTGCAGGCGATCCGGACCTCGTCCGTTGCGCTCACGCTGCTCGCGTACCCCGCCGACCGCATCCATCTCCCGCCGGGTAGCGGCATGCTCGTCCCGCGCGTGGAAGGCCGCCTCGTCACAGCGTCGAGCTGGTGGAACCAGAAGTGGCCGCATCTGGTCACGACGGGCCATGTGCTCGTCCGGGTATCGGCGGGGCGAGATGGCGACACCCGTTTCACCGGTATGACCGACGACGAGCTTGTCCGGTCGCTCCATCAGGAGCTGCGCGGGATGCTCGACATTCGCTCGGAACCGGTTGATGCGCACGTCGCCCGGTGGATGCATGGCTTCCCGCAGTACGAGCACGGCCATGCCGCGCGGGTCGCCCGGATCGAGCACGCGCTCTCGAACGATGCTGCGGGGCTGCTGCTGGCCGGAGCCTCGTACAACGGGATTGGCCTGCCCGCCTGCGTGCGCAGTGCGAAGGCGGCCGCAGCACGCGCAGTGCTGATCGGAGTCGGCTGAAAATGGATCGTCGCCCGTGAGCACGCCCGCCACCGAGCCGATCCCGACCGATCTCCGGCCGATGCTGGCGACGGCCGGCGACTTACCGAAGGGAGGCGGCTGGGTCTTCGAGCTGAAGTGGGACGGCGTCCGGGCGATCGTCGACAACGCCAACACGGCGGTGCGGCTCGTGACCCGAAACGGCAACGACGTCACCGCCACGTTCCCAGAGCTGGCCGGGCTGGCAGACGTGCTCGATGGGCATTGCGTCGTGCTCGACGGCGAGATCGTGGCCCTCGATGCGGCCGGCCGACCGAGCTTCTCGAAGCTCCAGGAACGCCTCGGCGTGCGCGGTCCGGAAGCCGACCGTCGGGCCCGCGGGAATCCTGTGGCGCTGATCGTCTTCGATCTTCTCCACCTCGACGGGTTCAGCACCCGCGGCCTTCCGCTGAAGGACCGGCGGAGTCTGCTCGAACAGCTCGAGCTGCCGGCTGGGCTGCAGTGGCGGCTTTCCGACCAGCATCCTGACGGGCCGGCACTGCTCGAAGCGACCAGGGCAGTCGATCTCGAGGGGGTGGTGGCGAAGAAGCTCGACTCGATCTACCTCCCGGGCCAGCGCACGACGGCGTGGGTGAAGGTGAAGAACCTCACCACGGACGAGTTCGTCATCGGCGGGTGGCTGGCCGGCAGCGGGCGACGCGAACA
>JAYTFI010000639.1:0-3304 GCA_043734485.1 Acidimicrobiales bacterium
CCCTTTGCGAACTGCTCCGGGTGCTTCTCGCACCAGCGGAGGCCCTCGTCGAAGGTCTTCGTCTCCAAGAAGTCGAGCAGATCGGCCATGCGCTCCTCGTAGCCGACCGCCGCGGTGGACGAGATCCCGGCCACCGCGCTGCCCTCGCGAAGGTGTGGCACGACGGCCTCCGTGAGGTGGCGCATGCCGAGGAAGTTCACGGCCATCACCTTCATCGGATCGAACGCGCCCGAGATTCCCGCACAGTTGAACAGGACGTCGTACGGTCCCGTCAGCTGTGCGACCGCGGCGTCGATCGACGTAGCCTCGGACAGGTCGATCTGCACGTATTGCTGTAGCGCCACGTTCGGCGGTGCGAGGTCGAGACCCGTGACCGCGGCGCCCAGCTCCACCAGCTCACGCACCACTTCCTGACCCATTCCCGACGAGCAGCCGGTGACGATCGCTCGTTTCCCGTCGAAGCGCCAGACGCTCATCGCACTCCGCTCCCGCTCGAGACGGTGACGTTGAGCGAGTTGACGCTGATCACGCTGACCGAGTTGCCCGGGAAGTTGAGCTTGTCGTCGTCGAGCGTCCAGTTCCCGACGCGGTTCACCCAGTCGGTCAAGAACACCTCCGCCTCCATTCGGGCGAGGTGCGCTCCTGCGCAGAAGTGGATACCGGTTGCGAACGAGGTGTGGCGGTTCGCGTTGGCCCGGGACACGTCGAACGCGCTCGGCTCGTCGAACACTGCTGGATCTCGGTTCGCGGCCTGCAGGAACGTGAGGATCATGCGGTCCTTCGGGATCGTGATGCCGTGCACGACGACATCGTTGTTGGCGATCCGGCTGATGGCGTGCAGCGGAGCCCGGTAGCGAAGCGTCTCCTCGATCGCGTTCGGGACGAGGCTCGGATCGGCGCGGAGCCTGGCCCACTGCTCGGGATGGCGGGCGAGCTCGATGACGATGTTGCCCAGCAGGGTCTGCGTCGTCGTTGAGCCGGCGAAGTGCACCAGGAGCGACATCTTGTTGAGCTCCCGCTTCGAGAGGCGTTCACCGCCTTCTTCGGCCTGGACCAGTGCGGTGAGCATGTCGTCCTCGGGCTGCTGCCGCTTCTGGTCGAAGACGGGCTCGATGTAGCGGTCCCAGTCTTCGTACACGACCCGCGCTTCGGCGATGAGCTCCGCTTGGCGCTCTGCGGGCGGAACATGGCCCACGAATCCGCCACCCTCGTCCTCGTCCTCGCCGTAGCCCTGATGGCCGGAGCCCAGGCCCTCGATGCGGCGCATGAGGTCGTTGAAGTCGTCGCGCAGCTCAACCGGGACGCCGAGGATCTCGGCGATCATTCGCTCGGGGAGCTGCACGGCGTACCGATCGGTGAAGTCGAAGCTGCCACGCTCCAGGGCGCCGTCAAGGAGCTCCGTCGAGATCTCCTCGGCTCGCTGCTTGAGGATCTTGATGAAGGAGTTGCGGAAGCCCGGCGTGATGAGCCGCCGTAGCCGCGTGTGCTGGGGCGGATCAGAACCGACGACGGTGTGCGACACCAGGCTGTACTCCTGGAGCTCCGGTGGCAGACCCATCAGCCTTCGACCGGTGGACCAGTTGACATCGTCGCGCAGGATGGCCTCGACATCGTCGTAGTGGAACACTGCCCAGGAATTGAGCGCCTCGATGTAGACCACCCGCGGCCCTCGAAGCGCCTCCTCGTACCACGGGCCCAGATCCTGCTGGCCTTCCACGGTCCACGGCGGGGCCGGTCTCGTCATCATCGTCGAACTCGTCTCGTCGGTGGATGTCATGCTCGCTCCTTCGTTGGGTGAGGTCGGCCTTGAAGTGCCGGTCGACGGCTCGGTTTCACGGCTGGTGCGTTCTTCGGTTCGCTGATCACGGGGCTCCTGTCTCCTCGAGCGAGATCGCTCCGGTCGGACAGAATTGCGCCGCCTCACGAACCGCGCTGTGGAGCGATTCGGGCGGGGTGCTGTCCAGCACGTGGAGCAGTCCGTCGGCTCCGACCTCGAACACCTCGGGACACGACCGCTCGCACATCCCCGTGCTGGCACAGATCTCCATGTCGACCACAACGCGCATCAGGCTGCTCCTCGATTCTTCGCTGCGAGCACAAGGTCCCGGACACGACCGGGGAAGAGGGGTTGATCGCGCAGGTCGACTCCGAGTGGCGCCAACGCGTCGGCGACGGCGTTGAAGATCGCCGGAGGTGCGCCGATCGCGCCGCCTTCTCCGACGCCCTTGTAGGCGCCCGGCGTGGATCCGGGCGACTCCAGGTGCACGTACTCGATGTTCGGCACATCCGAGGCGGTCGGAAGGAGGTAGTCCATGAGCGTGGTGGCCAGAGGATTGCCATCCGCGTCGTACGAGTTCTCCTCGTAGAGCACACCACCGATGCCCTGGGCCACGCCACCCGCGATCTGCCCTTCTACGATCGCCGGGTTGATCATCTGCCCGCAGTCCTCGGCCACCACGTAGCGCAGGATCGTGACGACGCCCGTTCCGGGATCGACCGCAACGGTTGCCATGTGGCACGCGTTCGAGTACATCGTCGGCGGAGCGGTGAAGCGCTCGACGGTCTCGAGGTTCACGTCCAGCACGGCCGGGAGCGAGGCAGCCTCGTGATGCGCCTTGCGAGCGATCTGCGCGAGGGTGAGCCCTTTTCCGGGCGAACCGGCGACGGAGATGTTTCCCGCCTCGATGAGGAGGTCGTCCTCGGAGGCCTCGAGCAGATGTGCGGCGATTGCGAACACCCGTCCACGGAGCACCCCGGCGGCCTGCTGTATGACCGCGCCGATCATCGGGCCACTGCGGCTGCCACCGGTTCCCGGTCCGAAGGGCGTCGACTCCGTGTCGCCCTGGTGGACGGTGATGTCGTCCACGTCGACACCCAGGAACTCCGCCGTGACCTGCGCCGTGGTCGTCTCCAGTCCCTGTCCGTGCGCCCCGGAACCCAGGTACACATCGACGTGGCCGCTCGGTCCGATCCGCATGCGCGCGGCCTCGGTCTTGTACGTGGCCACGGTCGTTTGGGGTTCGATGTACACGCAGATGCCCACACCGAGGTAGCGGCCCTCCGCACGTGCGGCGGCCTGCTGCGCCCGGAACGAGTCGTAGCCGATGGCGGTCGCCGCAGCCTCGAGCGTCTCCTGTGGTGTCACGTGCTCGATGACGATGCCCGTCGCTGTCTTGTATGGGAGATCGCCGGTCGTGAGCACGTTCCGGCGCCGCAGATCGAGTGGGTCGATGCCGAGTCGGCGGGCGACGACATCGAGCATCTGCTCGCGCGCCACGGCTTCCATCTGCCACGGAGCCCGGTA
>JAYTFI010000640.1:0-4386 GCA_043734485.1 Acidimicrobiales bacterium
TGTCGCAAGGTTGGCGCCGAACGGTTTCTCCATGATGATCCGGGGCCGTTCGACCAGACCGGCGTCGCCGAGCGTCTGCACGACCGATCGGGCCGCGTCAGGTGGCACGCTCAGGTAATGCAGCCGACGCGGTTCACCACCCAACTCCGCCTCCGCTTCTTTGACCACATTGCTCAGGCCTTCCGGTCCGGAACCCCTGTTGGACGTAGCGGATGCGCATCGCGAACTTCGTCCACTGGTGGTCGGTGAACGGATGGATCGAGAACTCCACGCATGCGGTAACCAGTGGTCACGCAGAAGCGAACGTGCAGTGTTGGTCCGCCGTGAACGCTGAGGGGTCCCGTTCGTGAGCGCGCCGGGACTTGCGATGTCGGGCTTCGCGCCGGATGACCTCGGGTTTCATCGTCACCTTGGCGCGGCCACGGTGGACGAGCTGTTGGTACGGACCTTTTGGCCAACAATGAGAACGACCTCGAGACCATCCTTGCTTGCGAGCTCGCGAGCCTTCCGACCGCAGGAGGACACGTTGTCGCTTGAATCCACTTGACTTCGCGACGCGTATGTTCGAACATATGTTCGATGACAATCTCTCGAACCTCTCACCCAACCGAAGAGGAGACCACCGAAGTCGGGCCGTGGATGCACATCCATATCCCGATCATCGAAACTGTCGGATGGACGAGCTCGGCGGTTGATGCGGGTCTCCGATCGCTGGATCGGCTGCGTGCGGAGTTGGAAGCGGCCACGGCGTTGCTGGTCGGGACACGGCCGGGTGATCGGGACGCGACAGCGGCGCTCTCCCGGCTGAGCAATATCAGCAACCGCGAGGCACGAAAGCGTCGAGCGGTTGCCGCCGTCGTAACTGCGTTGCCGGGCGCGCTCGAACTGCTGCGCCGTGGCGTACTCACGACGGACCATCTCGCTGCGGTGCGCCCGATCATCGACCAGCCCGGTGTGGCGGCGTTGCTCGACCGTGGCGTGGGGATGTCGCCGGAGGACTTCGGTCGGGCGGTTCAGCAGTTCCGTCTCGGCCTCGAACACGGGGAAGACGTCGCCGCAAGACAGCACGCGGCCCGGTCACTGCGGTTCTCCAACGGACCCGACGGCATGGTCCGCCTGACCGGGCTCCTACCGTCGCTTGAGGGTGCCACGCTGCAGACGATCCTCGGGGCGATCAGCGAAGCGAACTACCGGCGAGACCACCCCGAACGGGCCCGGGTGCTCGGCGGGCACGATACCGACACGCGCGACCAAAGACTCGCCGACGCCCTGCTCGAGCTGGCCGGGATCACGCCGTCAAAGGCATCTCGTCCGATTGCTCGGGGTTGTGCCGATTCAGGAGACGAAAACGTCGACTTCGGCGACACTGAATCATCAGTCAACACGGAACCGGGCAGGCCTCTCGGGAATGTCTCGGCCGAACAACCGCCAATACGGGTCACGACGTCGAAGCCGGCCACGGTGATCGTGTTCAATGTCGAACGCTTCCATGCGGAGATGCTCAAACACGGCCCAATCCCCGTCACCGCGTCACTGTTCGATCACGTGAAGCGAGACCTCTACTTCTGCTTCGAGAACAACGTCGGCGAGGTGCTCAAGTACGTTCGCGGCCGACGCGAACCATCACTCCTCCAGAAGATCGCGGTCTGGGCACGCGACCTCCGTTGCCAGTTCCCCGGCTACGAAACCACCGCCAGCATGGGTCAGATCCACCACGTCAACGAGTGGCTTGCCGACCTCGGCTTCACCGACGTCGAGGTCCTCATGCTTCTCTGCCACGCTCATCACCAACATCTCCACGTCAACCAGCTGATCGGGCTTCGGGAAGCCGACCGGTCCGTATCCATCCGTATCCGAGCCACCGGCGAGCTTGTCGCTACCGCCATGCCGAAACGTATAGCCGCCTGATCCAACGACTTCTCCGCCGAAGGTCGGTTCGCGGGCCCGACGGTCCGCGACCATCGATCCGGCAGCCGTTCCTTGAAAACACAACCGCCGCGGCCGCCAACGCCACTTCGAAGTCTCGCCAGCTCTCCGCGAGTGTGACCGCGTCAACACACCTGTCCCCGACCTGCCTTCGAAACCTACAGTTTCTGGCTCTTCAGGCTGTCGCGGAATTCCGCGACAGCCTGTTTTGTGACTGATTCGTGGGCCACCGGGAGCTCATGGTGCGGTCACGAGCGCGTCGACCGTGACGGCGATACCCGTCATGTGCGCCTGGCTGGACAGGGGCTCGAAGCTCCCGTCGCCGATCGGCAGCAGCGCGTTCGGGTTGGCACCCGGGTGGGCGTGGGCGACGCCGAGGCGGGGGCTGGCGGCATGACCCCAGCCATGCACCATCGACACCACGCCGGGCATGAGGTCGGCGTCGTGCTCGACGACGGACTCGATCTCGCCGTGGTCGCTCGTGACCCGCACCGGATCGCGATCGGCCAGGCCGCGGGCGAGCGCGTCGTCGGGGTGCATCGAGAGGGGGTTCGTCGTGCGTCCGCCGCGCTTCATGCGTGCCACGTTCGAGAACCACGAGTTGTGCATCCACGGGTCGCGCTTGTGGATCAGGCGGAGTCGGCCGTCACCGATCTCATCGAGCGTCGAAGCGAAGAGGTCGCGACAGCGTGCAAGCGCGTCGCCGAACGCAGCCGGGCAGCAATCGACGAGACCGTCGGGCGTGTGCACCTGCCGCTCATAGAACTGGCCCGGCGCAGGCGCGGGGAGCAGCCGGGGCTCGCCGGTCGTCTGCAGCTCGGCCAGTGCTACGCCGCTGCCTCTGTCGAGCATGTGCCGCCACTTGGCCCACGGGTCGGGTTCGGCGTCGTCGAGGATCGAAGGCTTGCCGAGCTCCTGTAGCAGGCGGTGCGCGATCCACCACTCGGGCTTGCGCTCCGCGGCGGGCTCCACGACTGCCGGTGTGTACTGCGCGAACGGGATTGCGCTCGTACCGATGTTCACGATGTTGAGGTCGTCACGCTCGTACATGTCGGTACACGGCAACAGGACGTGGGCGAGCTCGGCCGTTGCACTTGGGTAGATGTCGACGACGACGAGCAGCTCGAGCTGTTCGAACGCTTTGCGCAGCCGTTCCTGGCCGGCGATGGAAAGCAGGGGGTTGCCGGCCACGACGAGGAGCGCACGTACGGGTTCGTCGCTGTCGAGGATGGCATGGGAGAGGAGCGTGCCGGGCAGGGCGCCACGGCGTACGCGGCCGAACTCGGTGTCGACATACCCCTGCTCGGGGACGCCGGTACCGGAGCGCGCGTTCGGGTAGAAGCCGTCGCTCTTGAGGTTGCCGCCAGTGGCGTCGAGGCGGCCGGTGACGAACGACAGCATGTGCACGAGCCAGTAGGCGAGAGTCCCCTGGCGGCCCATGTTGATGCCGGTCGATGCGTGGACCGAAGCGCGCGGCGTGTCCACCCAAGCCGCCGCAAGCTCTCGGATCGCGTCGGCGTTGATGTTCGTGACTTCGGCGACGCGAGCGGCGGGGTAGTCGGCGATGAATGCGCGCAGACCCTCGAAGTTGCGGCCGTGGCGGGCGATCACCGACTGGTCGAAGCCGCCGAGCGCGTCGATCTCGCGCAGCAACGCGGCGAGGAACCACACGTCGGTGTCGGGCCGGATGAGGAGGGTGTCGCCGACGCCACGCTCAGGTGTCTCGATGCGGCGCGGGTTGACGAACACGATGCGGGCACCGCGGCCCCTTGCGCGGCGTAGCTCGCCGAGCACGTTGGCGATCGAATAGAAGCTGCCCTGCGACGCCCGCGGATTCTCACCGATGATGATGCAGAGGTCGGTGTGCTCGAGGTCAGGTATCGGGTGCACGGTCGACGATCCGAACACCGCTTCACTGGCCACGAACTTGTTGGCGCAGTCCTGCGTGCCGGAGGAGAACGTGCGCCGCACACCGAGGCTGCGCAGCATCGTGCCGACGTGGAGCGAGCCGAGTGCGTTGAACGCGGTCGGGTTGCCCACGTAGGCGGCGACCGCGTTGGGGCCGTTTTCCGTGATGACGGCCTGCAGGCGGCCGGCGGTGTGGGCCATCGCTTCGTCCCACGACGCCCGTGTCCATGTGCCGTCGGGTGCGCGCAGGGCCGGATGGTCGAGGCGGTCGGCGTCGCGGTGCAGGTCGACGGCGGCGAGCCCCTTGTGGCAGGCGAAGCCCTTCGTGGCCGGATGGGCGCGGTCGGGCGTGAGCTTCACCAGCACCCCGCCGTCGACATGGGCTATGAGCCCGCATGACGGTTCGCAGATGCGACAGAACGTGCGCACGGTTTCCATGCCCGCCCACCCTACCGACGCATCGTTTCGCGGCCCAAGACGAGCGTCACGACCTCACCCGATCGGAATAGCCGCAGCTCCAACTTCGTGGACGAAAGCCGCCATCAGCGGTTT
>JAYTFI010000641.1:0-2046 GCA_043734485.1 Acidimicrobiales bacterium
GTTCTTCAGTGCCGTCCGGTGGTGGACGAGGTGGAGCAAGAAGCGGGCCCGCTCGCGCTCCGCCCGGACCTCCAGGGTCGGCAGCGGTGATCTCGGGCACGAGGGCACGTCGGGCGAGCTCGGCCAGGAGCCGCGCGTCGATCTTGTCAGTCTTCGCTGCGAGCGGGGCGATGCCCTTGACCTTGGCGGCATCCACGATCACGACATCCCAGCCAGCGAACTGGAGGGCGTCGTTGACGAACCGGGCGCCGATCATGGACTCAATCGCGGGCGCTCACCTCGTGACTGTGCCGCAGGACGTAGGCCGCGAACGTCAGGAGGGTGTCGGCGGTCCGGGTGGACGGCGGTCACCTCGACCGTCCTCCCTTCCTCATCGAGCACGTGGACGTCGAGCCTCTGGCGTGACAGGTCCAATCCGGCGTACAACATCTGCTGGGCCTCCTGGTGCTGCTTGTGCGCCAAGGCCGGTCGGTAAATCTCCAAGGACCCGCAAACGACGGGTCGAACTCGCCCGGGCCGCGGCGCAACTTGGGGACATGGACGTTCGTGGTCGAGGGCCGCCCGTGATCGCCACGAGGAGCACATCTACGTCCCCCGTGAGGCATCGACGGTACAAAACGGACCTTGCTCGCGCGGCGCGCAACACGAACCGGCTCCAACGCGTCCTTGACGTGACTGGCGGCTGCTGTCGGCGATGCTGATGGCAGGACGCTCGCTTGATGGGGGCGAATGACCATGAAGGTGCTTCGGACGGGCCTCCTGCCCGCTGTCCTGTTGGCCGCCTTCGCGGCAGCCGGGTGCGCGACGCCCCAGCCGAGCGCGTCGGCGGTTCCGCCGTCAGCCACCGCTGTGCCAGCGGCATCGGCTGCATCGTCACCGTCACCCTCGGGGTCGTCCGTCGCGGTCGAGCCGAAGGTCGTGTGCCAGCCGAACACCACGCCGGTCTGGGCGAAGACCGAAGCGAACGGCTCGCAAGTCCCCATCGTCATCACGCTGACGTGCGAGAACGCCGTCGCGGCCGCGAAAACTGTTGTTGGACCGGACCCGGCCGTGGCCTACATCGAGTTCACCTACGGGGACTTCCTCTGCCCGCCGAATACCCCCTGCCCTGCGCTTCCTCCGAACACCGGGTACGTCGTCTTCCACCGGAAGGGCCTCCTACCAGAGCTCCTCGTCTGGGTCACGGCCGACGAGACCGGGAAGGCCATCGCGTCCGAGCCGACTCCGCTGCCTTCTCCGTCGCCGACCGGCTGACGACCTTTGCGCGCTGCGGGCACTTGTTGCACCTAGCGCAGCAGGTCCGCGAGTACGGCAGGGCCTCGGCACTCGGTTCGGGATCGTCCCCGACATGGCCGCAGCGCAGGAGCGCCTCCATGAGGTGCGCCTCGTGGAGCGCGTCGGTGCCCGAGACCATGGCCAGGCCGAGCGCCGCAAGGACGCACGCTTCGACGTCGGCGCCGGTGAAGCCCGTCGATCGGTCGGCCGCGGTGTCAAGGTCGAGCTCGCCGATGACCGGGACCTTCGCGGTATACATCGCCCACATCCGGCGCCGCTCGTCGCGGTCGGGTAGGCCCAGAACGATGCGGGTCGAGAGGCGGCCCGAGCGCATGGCGCTCTCGTCGAGGCCGTACTCCCCCTCGGCGGTGAGGCACAGGGTGATCGGTCCGTGCAGCGCATCGATCCCGTCGAGGGCCGCACACAGCGCGACGACCGTGCGCCCGCCCTGGAGCGCATTCTCTCTGAGCCGATCGCGCAGGATGACGTCCGCCTCGTCCCACACGATCACGCAGGGCGTGTCGCGCAGATGCGCGTAGACCTCGCGGATCACCGTTGCCGACGCCTCGGCGGAGGGGATCACGTACATCGCCCGCGTGATGGTCGATGCGAGCGCCCGGGCCAACATCGATTTGCCGGCGCCCGGCGTCGACATGAGGATCAGACCCTTGACCAGGGTGATGCCGAGGCGCTCCGCCACTGAGCTGCGACGGTATTGCTCGGCGATGACCGAGAGCTCTCGCTTCGCCGCCTCGTGGCCGACGATGTCGT
>JAYTFI010000642.1:0-3735 GCA_043734485.1 Acidimicrobiales bacterium
GGCGTCGCCCAGGACATCGATTCACTGCTCGACAAGATCTCGAAGCACGGCATCGAAAGCCTTTCCGCCGAGGAGCGCCGAGCACTTGAGCAGACCAGCACCCGGCTACGCAACGAGAAGAAGCCGTCCTAGGCCGCGAGCACCTCGTGCGGCAGGTTGCGGCGGGCCAGCTGCGGGCCCATCAGATCGACGAAGTTGTCCCAGTAGAAGCGCTGCACCGCGCGCGGCGAGCAGCCTTCGAGCGAGCGGTCGAAGCGGGCCAGCGGGTTGCGGCCGCCCTCGACATGGGGGAAGTCCGATGAGAACAGGCACACGTCGTCGGACGAGTTCTGCACGATCCAGCCGGTGTCCTCGTGCGGGTACGGCGTCACTCGCATCTGGCGCAGGCAGTACTCCGACGGCTTGAGCTCCATGGCCTGTAGTCGGCCCTCGTTCTTGCGGAATGCCGACCATGCCGAGTCGAGGTTGCGGATGAAGCCGGGGAACCAGGATGCGCCGAGCTCGATCACGCCGATGCGAAGGTTCGGGTGGCGCAGGAGCACGCCGTCGACCACCAGCGCGGCCAGCGTCTGCATCACCGGCACCGGGATGCTCAGGTAGTCGATCGACTTGAAGTTGCCGTCGCCGCCGTGGAAGTCCTTCACCAGGGGACGGCCGTTCAGGAAGTAGTTCGGGTCCATCAGCTGGCCGCCGCCCCCGACATGGAGCACCACCGGCACACCGGCCTCGGCACAGGCCGCATAGACGGGTTCGAGCGAAAGATGGCTCGGCGAATGACCCGGCGGGCAGGCGTGCGGGATCATCAGCGCGGCCGCGCCCATCCCGATCGCCTCCTCGGCCATCGCCGCGCTGCGCTCGAAGTCGGCGAGGGGCGTGTAGAGCACCGGCAGCAGGCGGTCGTCGACCGAGCAGAAGTCGGTGATGGCGCGGTTGTGGGCGCGAGCCATGCCGTAGGTGACGTCGTGATCACCATGCTGCTCGGCGCGGGCCAGCGCGCCCGACGCGAATGTGTTGAACACGAGCTGGCTGGCGAAGCCGAGCAGATCGAGCGCGGCCGGGCGATCATCGGGCAGGAAGCTGCCGGTGGCCGCCCAGTTCTTGCGCAGCATGAGCTGCGAGGCGTCCTCACTGCGGTAGTTCGGATCGAGATGATCGGCGCGGTTCCGCTCGATCCGCTCGTGTTCACCCGGAGCGGTGCCGTTCAGGTCCATCTCCATGAGCCGTTCACGGATGTCCGGGTCGGCATAGCCCGAGAGCCAGCCCGGGGTCTCCATCACGTGGCTGTCGGCATCGTGGATGCGACGTTCCCCTGCGTAGCCCATGAGCTCCCCTTCGGTCGTGGCGTACCGCTCGGACCCTACGCGATGGTGTCCGCCAAACGCGATTCGGTAGGCGCCGTCGTCGTGTCAGCGGCGACGGTGTCCGGCGCGGACGTCGTGTCGGGTGCGAACGTCGTGTCCGAGCTGTCACCGGTGTCGAACGTCGGATCCCCGAGCGAAGGATCGGCAGCTGTTGTGGATCCGCCACCGAGGCCCGAGATCGTGTCCTTGATCTGCTTCTCGTACTTGGCGACGTCGTCCTTCGAGATGATACGAAGGTATGCGGTCATACCATCGAGCACCGTGCGGGTCGGGCTGACGAACCACTTCCCGTCCTGCTTCACGGTCGTGAAGCCGATCCTGGGCTTCTTGCCGTTCACGCCCTGGAGCTTGAGCTGGTCCTCGATCTGGGCCTGATCGACGGGGACACCGAAGTCGTCGAGGAACTTGACCACGTCGGCGCCGCAGCGCTTCTTGGTGTCGCCGTCCAGGGTGAGCGTGACGCAGCGGTTCTTGTTCTCGTAGATGGCCCGGAACTCCGGGGCATCCGGAGCAGTCAGGCCGAAGTTGATCCCCGTGGAGACGATCGTGACGAGGGCCGTGTCGCCGTCGCGCTTCGAGGCGAGCTGCATGCCGGGGAAGGACAGCTCGTATTGGTCCTTGGTCGCCGTCTTCACGGCTTCTTCGGCGTCGCCGATGAACTGGCCGGCGTAGTCGTGGAGTGCGCCGAGCTCCTTCGGCGGCATGATCTCGATGATGCGGCGTACGTCGAGCTTCGCAGTCGCGTCGATGAGCTGCTTGACCGCAGCTTCGGGCGTATCTGCGCCCTTCGCGGCTACGCCGGCACCCTTGGCCGGAATTGCGAACCGGAACTTGCCGGGGTTGGCCGAATCGCGCCGCGACGCCTCGGCGATGCTGTAGCCACTGCTGAAGTACCAGCGGCCACCGTCTTTGATGACCACGATCCGACTGCCGTCGACGGGCATCTTCAGCTTCGACACGGTCTTCTGCGAGCCGGCCTGATCGATCTCCTTCTCGAGGTTGTCGCGGATGAGGCGACCGAGGGGCAGCTTCGACGGATCGAAGCGGGTGGTGAACGTTCCGTCGGTGATGCGAACTGCAGCGAGGTCGTCGCGCAGCTTCGTCGACGTGGCCTTGAATCCGACAAGCGAGCCGTTGATTCCCGACACGCTCTTGAGGTCGAGCGAGGTGTCGAAGACCCCGAGGCGGCGCATCTCTTCGATCATGGGGACGAACGACTCGATCATCACGTCGCGCTCCCCCGGTGCGAGGGCCTCGGCCATGCCGATCACGTCGCCCTTCGCAACCGCGGTCAGCATGTCCTTCACGGCATCCTCGGGCGTGTTGCTCTTCGGTCCGGACAGCTGCGCGTAGGCGAATACGCCTGCCAGAACGATCACGGCGACCCCGGCCAAGACGCCGATCATCTTGCCGACATTCCCTTTCTTTGCGGGTGTGCTCGGCGGCAGCTCGTCGGACACCGGAGCATCGACCGAAGCGTCGTCGGCCGGCAGCCCTTCGCGGGGGAACCCGTCAGTCGGCGGATCGACCGGTGGACCAACCGCCATACCGTCGTCCGGCAGATCGTTCCCGTTCAACGGGGTCGTGTCATCGCTCATTCGTGATCCTTCGAGTTCGAGAAGTATTTCAGGACGCGGTCCTGCGGTTCGCCGTGCGACGTGCGGTGCTCATCGGCCTAGACGCCCCTCACGCTTGAATGGTGACGCGACCGAGCGGTGAACACAGCCAGGGCGCCGATCAGGCAGCTCGACCCGGCGAGGGCCGTCACCAGTGGACCCTGCCTGCTCGTGGAATCGAATCGGAGCCCGACCAGACCGGTCAGCCACGCCACCAGACCCAGTGCCGCACCCACCGCCGCAAGGGTCTTGCGCCAACCCATGGCCAGCACGACGACGACCACCCCGAGCGCGGCCGGGCTGAGGAACAGTGCGACCACCGCCGCACGCGCACCCGGGGTGTCGACCAGGCCGAGCTCGCTGGCATGGCGGGCCAGCGAGAAGGCCGATCGCCGCACACCGCCGATCTCGAGCCACGGCAGTGCCGCACCCAGTGAGACGCCGGCCGCGCCGACCGGCACGAGTAGCCGCCCGCTCCACCACCACAGCGTCCGGGTCACCGGGGCAACGTTTTCTTCGAGACGAAGGGCAGGGCCACCACCCGTGCGGGAAGCGGCCGTCCGCGGACGTCGATCGACACTGCGTCGCCGACGGCCAGCGAGGGGCGGACGAATGCGAGTGCTATCGCGTAGCCGAGGGTCGGTGAGAAGTTGCCGCTGCTCACGAAACCGACCGCATCGCCGAGTCCATCGCTGACGACGGCTCCCTCGCGGGCAGGCTGGCGACCGTCGAGGGCGAGCCCGACCAGACGGCGGGTG
>JAYTFI010000643.1:0-14292 GCA_043734485.1 Acidimicrobiales bacterium
GTCCGCTCGGTGATCGGCGGGATGCTCCCCTCGGACCCGATGGACATCGCGCACAGCGATGCGATCGTCGTCTGGGGCGCGAACCCGTCCGTCTCGAACACGCACCTGCCACCGCTCATCAACACGGCCAAGCGCACGAACGGCGCCCGCGTGATCGTTGTCGACCCGCGGGCAACGGCAATGGCCCGTCGGGCCGACGTCCACCTGTCGGTCCGGCCCGGTACCGACGCCGTCCTGGCGATGGCGATCACGGCTGAGCTCGAACGGCGCAGTGCCCTCGATCACGATTTCATCGGTGCGCATACGAATGGCTGGAAGGAGTTCTTCGGTGCCTGTAAGCGGTGGACGGTCGCCGCGGCGGCGGAGTTGTGTGGGCTTGCGCTTCCCGACATCGAAGCGGTGATCGGCATTCTCCAAGGCGCTCGGCGGCCGTTCGTCCGCCTCGGGTGGGGGATGGAGCGCAACCACAATGGCGGCGCAGCCATCAGCTCCGTGCTTGCGATGCGCTTGGCCCTCGGCCGTTTCGGCGCGCAGGGGAGTGGCTTCGTGCTCTCGACCGGCGCGGCCATGCCGTGGGACGGCCATGCCTTCCGGACTGCGCCACGGGATCGGGCGCAGCCGCGTCGAGAGGTCAACCAGAACCTGCTCGGTCCGATGCTGTGCGATCCCGGGCTCACACCGGCGATCCGGGTGCTCTTCGTACAAGGTGCGAACCCGGCGCTCATGAACCCGAATCAGGCCGCGGTGCTTCGAGGTCTCGCCCGTGAGGACGTGTTCACCGTCGTACACGACCAGGTGATGACCGACACGGCGCGCTGGGCCGACATCGTGCTGCCGGCGACCACACACTTCGAGGCCGATGATGTCGCGGGCTCCTACGGAAGCCTGATCGTGCAGCCGTTCCCTGCGGTGATCGACCGTGTGGGGCAGAGCCACACGAATACCGAGGTGATCGCCGACCTTGCGAGGCGGCTCGGCGTCGATCTCGGTCCGACCGATCCGTCAGCGCTGCTGGTCCGCGGGCTGGGATCGAACCACTCCGACGTAAGAGTGCTTCGCGAACCGGGCCGTACCCTCCCGTTCGTGGACACGTTCCCGACCTTCCCCGACGGCAAGGCCCGCTTCCCGGTCCCGGTCTACGAGCCGCTACCAGCCGATCCGCATCCGCTCACCCTGCTGTCCCCGGCCTCCCCGCGCGCTATCAACTCGATATTTGGGGAGGGCGCGCACGAACCGGTCATCACGGTCCACCCGCTCGATGCAGAGTCGCGCGGCGTTGTCGACGGGGGTTTTGTGCGGGTGTTCAACGCGCTTGGGTCGATCGAGGTCCGGGTGCGCGTCGATGGAGAGACCCGACCGGGCGTGGTCGTGCTCCCGAAGGGCGACTGGAGCCGTAACTACGGGAAGTCGGGCTTCACCGTGAACGTGCTCACGCCGTCGGCGATCGAGCCAACCGCGGGCGGTGCGTGTTTCAACGACGCCCGTGTCGAGGTTGTGCCCGTCTGATTGGTTCCCTGCCATCTGACCCTCCGCCGCTCGACCGGCGAACACATCAGGCGATGTCGGTGCGGGTCAGCCGCCGCGTCGCGAGTGCGAGGCCTAGCAAGGTCACCACGATCGGCACGATGATCGAAGCGACCCGTCCAACCGGGAAGCGCATCGTCACGTCATCGGCCACGCTCGAGCGCACCAGCGACCGCGTGTACAGCCGGATCGCAAGCCGCGAGAGCCCGGCGCCGGCGTTGGCGATCGCTCCCTCCCAGATCAGTACGTAGGCGAGGCCCCAGGCCAGCGCCCGTGACACCCGCAGGCCGAGGCCGACGAAGAGCGCGCTGTACGCCAGCGTGCCAAGCAGTGCGGCAAAGAACGTCGTCACGATGAACGATGCACTCACTCCGCACACCGCAGCGGCAACGGCGGTCGGCACCACCGCAAGTGGCACGGCGAGTGTCAGAACTGCGAGCCATGAACCAACTGCGATCGTCCATCGCGGGATCGGTCGCAGCCACAGATGCACGAGCGTGGCGTCTTCTGCAGGATCACCGAGCGACGCGCTCGCCAGAACGAGCGAAGCAACCGGAACGACCCCGGCCAATCCCGCAGTGCTGATGAGGGAGAACGCGTTGCCGACCCGGTCATCAGAGCCGCGCACAGTGAGCGCGAGCAGGATGGCGAGGCCGCCGATGGCCCCGAGCCCTAGGATGCGCCCCCGGGTGGTGAGCAACCGGAGCTGCAGGTTGTAGATGGATGACACGGCGCGCATGGTCATGAGCGTCTGCCGACGAGGTAGCGGAACACGCTCTCGAGATCTTCGTCGAGGGGCGCGATCTCGGTGATCCGCACCCCCGCAGCGACGGCCTTGCCCAGCACGTTGGCCCGAAACGCGCTGACATCGTTGACATCGAACGCGAGTGTCCCTTCGTTCTGCAAACGCACACCGACCACGCCGGGCGTACCGATCATCGCCGCGGCGAGCGGCCGCGCCGGAGTGGCCCGCACACGCAGCTGGTGCGGCCGATCATCCATAAGTGCACGTATTGCATGGAAGTCACCCTCGGCTGCGAGGCGGCCGTCGGCGATCATCAGGATGCGCGACCCGAACCGCTCGACCTCGTCGAGCACATGGCTCGAGATTATGACCGTCTTGCCTTCGTTGCCGAGCCGCCGGAACAGTTCGATCATGCGCAGCCGCTGGCGCGGGTCGAGGCCGTTGAGCGGCTCGTCGAGTACGACGATCCGGGGGTTGTGCACCACGGCGGCAGCGACCTTGATCCGCTGGCGCATGCCCTTCGAGTACGAGCGCAGGGGCCGAACGTCAGATGGGTCGAGCTCGACCAGTTCAATAGCGGCGCGGGCAGCTTCGGCGGGCGACGAAACCCTGGACAGCTCAGCCATTGTCGTGACGAACTGGGAGCCGGTGACCGCCTCGATCACGCTCTCCTGCTGAGGGACGAGCCCGATCTCGCGGTAGAGGTCGTTGTCTCCGCGGGGCGGGCGGCCCAGCACGGTGATCTCGCCCTGCGACGGTGGCGTGAGCCCGACCAGCATCCGTAACACCGTCGACTTGCCGGCGCCGTTCGGGCCGAGCAGGGCGGTGACCCCCGGGCCGACTGCGAATGTGACGTCGGAGACGGCGACGACAGAGCCGAACCACTTCGACACGTTGCTGAAAGTGATTGTTGCGTTAATCATTGCTTCGGGCGGAGGCGGCATCGGCGGGATCTCGGACGGGTCGCTCACCGTGTCACCTCCAGCTTCTGGTAGCGCCACACCATCAGCGCAAGTCCGAGCACGGTCCAGGTGAGAAGCCCGGCCACGAGTGCGAGCGAGGAGACACCGGAGAAATTGCCGCGCTCGCCGTAGATGCGGCGGACGATCTCCAGCGGGAGGTTGGCCACGTCGATCACGACCGCCCAGTCGCCCTTGCCGGAAAACAGATCGGCTCCGTCGGAGAGACTGCGCCGCACTGCCGTGGCGACCGCTCCCGTGACGATGGCGGCGAGGACGTTGCCCGCCGATGCGAAGCCCTTTCGATCTGTCAACGACGACGTCGCCAGCGACAGGATCGAATAGAAGAGCGCGAGCATGGCGCCGCTCAGCACGATGCGTCCGATGAGCACGACAAGGTCGCCAGGGCTGGGTCCGGTGCCCTGAAGCGACTTGGCGAGCGCCATGATCAGCACAGGCAGCAGGGTCACGCCGCTGATGCACGCGACCACCGCAGCGAGCTTCGAGAGAAGGTATGTATGCCTATCAAGCGGCGACGTGAGGTAGACGCCGAGCAGCCGGCTGCGCCGATCGGGGCAGAGTGCCTCAGGGGCCACGAAGGCGGCAAACAGAAGGATGGCCGACACGATGAAGCCGTAGTAGTTCGCGTAGCCGGGGAACGACGTCCGGGCGAGGCGCTTCGGGAGGAACACCCCGATGCCGACAAACACGATCGCGGGGAAGTACGAGATCCCGATCACGATGAACGGCAGCACCTTTGCGCGTGCGGTGCGACGCAGGCCGAGGATGCGTGCGACCGTGTGGCGGAACGTCGTCCACATGGCCCCGGCCACGCCGGTCCGCTCGCCGTCGTAGCGGCGGTAACCCCGATCGTGGATGCGGGCGGACATGTCGCTCATGGGTACACCTCCGGCTTCGCCGTCGGTGTTCCCCCGAGCGGGGGCTGTGCTGGATGATTCGCTCGCTGGCTCGCTCATGTGCTGCTCGCTTCCAGGAACGCGTCCTCGAGGGTCCGGCGCTCCCGACGCAAGCTGCGCACGGCGATGCCGGCGGTGCTAAGTGCACGTGCTATTGCGTCCCACGTCTCATCCGTCCCGTACGTGACCCGAAGGAGCGAGCCGTTCACCTCGACCACCTGGACTCCGGCCTGCTCCAGCGCAACGCGGGCCGCCTCGGCGTAGGGACCCACGATCTCGATCGCGATCTCGGCGTTGTCGTGCTCGAGGTCGTGGACATCGCCGCCGCCGGTGGCGCGTCCCCCGGCCAGGATCACCACCCGGTCGCACGTACGGTCGACCTCGTCGAGGAGGTGCGACGAGAGCACGACGGTGAGACCCAGTTCGTTCCCGCAACGACGGATCAGGGCGAGCAGCGCCTCGCGCTGCATTGGGTCGAGGCCGTTCGTCGGTTCGTCGAGCAGAACCAGGGCAGGGTCGTGGACGATGGCCTGCGCCAGCTTCACCCGCTGCTTCTGTCCGGTCGACATCGTGCCGAGGGGTCGGAAGCGCTCCTCCCCAAGCCCCACCTCGAACAGTGCGTCGCTGGCCCGAGCGACGGCATTTCGGCGAGGGATGCCGTGCAGCTCAGCGACATGGCGGACGAAGTCATGCGCTCGTACGTCGGGGGGAAGCGCCTCGTGTTCGGCCGCGTAGCCGATGCGGGCGCGCACGTCGGGCCCCGCGGAGCGCGGGTCGAGGCCGAACACCCGCAGGTTCCCGGCGTCGGCATGGTGCAGCCCCAGGACCATGCCGAGGAACGTGGTCTTTCCGGAACCGTTGGCGCCGAGCAGCCCGGTGATGCCTGAGGCGATCGTGAAGGTGGCGTTGTCGAGCACCGTATTGGAGCCCCATCGCTTCACGAGCCCCTCGGCCACCACCGCTTCCGTCACGGGTCAGACCCTATGACGGATGGTGCGGCGGTAGCCGCCACCTGGCGACCCCTATAGCTGCATCGACTTCACTTCGAGGAACTCCTCGAGCCCGTAGCGGCCGAGCTCACGCCCGTTGCCAGACTGCTTGTAGCCACCGAACGGCGCGAGCGGATTGAACCCGCCGCCGTTGATGTCGATCTGGCCGGTGCGCATACGGCGGGCGACCTTCTTGGCCCGTTCCACGTCGGACGACCAGACACCACCGGCGAGGCCGTAGACCGTGGCATTGGCGATGGCGACCGCGTCGTCCTCATCGTCGTAGGGCATGATCGACAGCACGGGGCCGAAGATCTCCTCCTGCGCAATTGTCATCTCGGGTGTCACATTCGCGAAGATCGTCGGCTTCACGTAGTAGCCGGTGGGCAGACCGTCGGGCTGCTCCGGGCCGCCGCCGACGAGTGTCGCGCCCTCGTCGATGCCCTTCTGGATGTAGCCGCGGACGCGGGTGCGCTGCGAGTCGGAGATCACCGGGCCGAGCTTGGCCGCCCCGCCCATCGGGTCGCCGATGCTCCAGCCCGCGAGCTGCTTCGCCGCGATGTCCACGATCTCGTCGTGCTTCGAACGGGGTACGAGCATGCGGGTGTGGGCGGTGCAGGTCTGCCCGGAGTTGAGGAAGCAGGCACCCAGGCCCTTGCCGATGGCCTTCACGAGTGCTTCGCCCTCGAGGTCGTCGAGCACGATGTTGGCCGACTTGCCGCCCAGCTCCAGCGATACCTTCTTGATCGTCTGCGCGCCGAGCTCCATCACGCGCTTGCCGGCCCTGGTGGAACCGGTGAACGAGACCATGTCGACGTCGGGATGCGAGGCGATGGCTTCACCGACGACTGGGCCGGTGCCGCTCACGAGGTTGAAGACGCCCGCGGGCAGGCCGACTTCGTGGATGATCTCGGCCATGATGAAGGCGTTGAGCGGGGCGACTTCGCTCGGCTTCAGAACCACCGTGCAGCCGGCCGCGATGGCCGGTGCGATCTTGGCCACGATCTGGTGGAGCGGGTAGTTCCACGGCGTGATGCAGCCGACGACGCCGATGGCCTCGCGCACGACGAGCGAGTTGCCGATCGTCTCCTCGAACTCGAACGTCTGCACGACCTGGGCGTTGAGGCCCCACTCGTTGTAAGGCAGTCCGGCTTGGATCGCCTTGCTGAAGCCGAGCGGCATGCCGACCTCACCGGCCACCGTCTCGGCGATTTCGTCGACGCGGACGCCCATCGCCTCCTGGATCCGCTGGAGGAACTTGGAGCGCTCCTCCACGGGGGTGGTCGACCATGTGGGGAACGCGGCCTTCGCCGCGGCGACCGCGGCGTCGACGTCGGCCGGGGTTCCCTCGGGGATCGACCCCATGACCTGCTCGGTCGACGCGTTGATCACGTCGATAGTGCTGTTTCCGGTGGACGGCACGAAGGCGCCGCCGATGTAGATCTTGTCGTAATTGCGCATCCGCGCACGCTACCGGCGGGATGGTTGGACTGCCCATCCGATCGCCCGTGCGCTGCGCTAGCGCACGCCCAGCAGGTCGACCACGAACACGAGCGTCTCGCCGCCCTTGATCGCCCCACCCGCACCGCGGCTGCCGTAGCCCATCGCCGGCGGGATCGTGAGGCGACGACGGCCACCGACCTTCATGCCCTGCACGCCCTGGTCCCAACCCTGGATGACGTGGCCCTTGCCAAGCGGGAAGTCGAACGTGCCGCCGCGGTCCCACGAAGCGTCGAACTGCGCACCGGTGGACCAGGCGACGCCGACATAGTGGACATCGACGGTCTGGCCGGCGGTCGCCTCGGCACCGTCGCCGACGGTCAGGTCCTCGATGAGGAGGTCGGCCGGGGCGTCGCCCTTGGGGATGGTGACGATGGGCTTGTCTGAACTGGACATGACCGAAACGGTAGCGGCCGCGCGGCGACTCTGAGGTCACGCTGGCGTCCGAGTGCCCTGGTGGAAGCGGAGCTTCCAGCGGCTGTCCTCGTGGACCGACACCGAGCTGCGCAGCGATGAGTGGCGCTCCGTAGTGACCCGGTAGGTGCAGAGCGCTTCGGGCGAGCAACTGAGCGCTGGGTCGAGGAGCGCGCGCTCGTGCTCCTCGAGGAGGGCGGCCAATGCGCTGTCGTCCATCGGCTGCTTGCGGATCCGGTAGCAGCGGATGATCAGTGCACGTACTTCGCGCACAACGCGGCCGTCTCGGTCCACAGCCGCTCGGTCGTCTTCGGGTCGCGGCCGGCATTCGCCGCATGGCGCGGACGCCGGCGGACCCAGTAGCGGCCGGTGACCCCTGCCGGCTCATCCTCAACGGCGAGGAACACGAGCGTGTCTGCGCCCCGCTCGGGACTGATCATCCCGAGGCCGCCGGTTGCACTGATGGCGAGCGAGAGCAGTCCCTTGTCCCGGCCGAACCCGCTGCGGACGATGCCCGGATGGAAGCAGTTGGCGGAGACCGTCGTGCCTTTCATGCGGCGGTCGATCTCCGTCGTGAACGCGATGTTCGCCAACTTCGAGTTGCCGTAGGCACCCCAGCTCGACCAGCGGGCCGTGGTGTCGAAGACCCGGTCGAGCCGGCCGGTGCGGTGCGCGGCCGACGACGTGGTGATCACGCGGGCCTGAGGGGAGGCCTTCAGGTTGGCTTCGAGCAGGCGCGTGAGGAGGAAGCCGGCGACGTGGTTGACCGCGATGGTTGACTCGATGCCATCGACGGTCAGCTCGCGCTTCGCCGCGATGAAGCCGGCGTTGTTGGCAAGGACGTCGATGACGGGGTATGTCTCGGCCAACTCGGTGGCCAGAGCGGCGACAGACGCGAGCGATGACAGGTCGGCGACGAACGCACGTCCGCGACCCACGCACCCGTCGGCGACCGCCCGGGTGCGCTCGGGGTCGCGGCCGACCACGGCAACCGTGGCGCCCAAGTCGGCCAGCCGGCGAGCTGCGGCGGCACCGATGCCGGAGCTGGCGCCGGTGATCACGACGGTCTTGCCTTTGATGGGCTGCACGGCAGCACCCTAGGGAATGGCGGGGTGACGCGCGGGACACTCGACGGCCCACAACCCCACGTCCCGCTCCCGTTGTCACACCGGCCCCGTAGGGTTCGTCCGTGGCCCACTCGAAGCATCCCGACCCGGCACCCGCCGGTGTTCCGCGCGCCATCGACGCGTTCTCCTCCATCACCCGCGCCTGGTTCGAACGCAGCTTTGACTCCCCAACGCCGGCGCAGGAGCTGGGCTGGGCGGCCATCGCCACAGGCGAGCACACCCTCGTGCTCGCCCCCACCGGGTCGGGCAAGACGCTGGCTGCGTTCCTCTGGGCCCTCGACCGCCTTCACACACGCCTGTCCGAGCGTCCCGGCGTGCGGGTGCTCTACATCTCGCCCCTGAAGGCGCTGATCTACGACGTAGAGCGCAACCTCCGTGCGCCGCTCGTCGGCATCGCCCGTGAAGCGGCGCGTGAAGGCGTGCCGGTGCCGAACGTGTCGGTGGCGAGCCGCACCGGCGACACGCCAGCGAGCGAGCGGCGTGCGCTCGTGAAGCACCCGCCAGACGTGCTCGTCACCACGCCCGAGTCGCTGTACCTCCTGCTGACCTCGCAGGCCCGCGGCATCCTCGCCAACGTCGAGGCCGTCATCGTCGACGAGATCCATGCCATGGCCGGCACCAAACGAGGCGCCCATATGGCCCTCAGCCTCGAACGGCTGGAGAAGGTCGTCGGCGAAGCCGGAAACGCCTCGCCACAGCGCATCGGTTTGAGCGCTACGCAGCGCCCGCTGGAAGAAGTGGCGCGCTTCCTCGGCGGCCGTGCCGTCGAACCCGACACCGGTCGCTGGCGGCCCCGCACGGTACGAATTGTCGACACCGGCATCCGCAAGCGCCTCGACCTGCAGATCGTCGTGCCGGTGGAGGACATGGGCGAGCTGGGCAAGCCCATCCTCACCGAGGATGGCGACCCCGTGATGAACGGCGCGGCTGCGGGTAGTCCTGAGCAGCGCAGCTCGATCTGGCCCGCCATCTACCCTCGTCTCCTCGAATTAATACGTACACATACCTCCACGCTCGTGTTCGTGAACTCCCGCCGTCTGGCCGAGCGTCTGGCCGCGAAGCTCAATGAGCTCGCAGGTGAAGATCTCGTCCGCTCCCACCATGGCTCGATCGCCCGAGAGCAGCGCCTCGAGATCGAAGACGCGCTGAAGGCCGGCCGGCTGCCTGCGTTGGTGGCCACCAGCAGCCTCGAGCTCGGCATCGACATGGGCGCGATCGACCTGGTGGTGCAGGTGGAGGCGCCGTCCAGTGTGGCCAGCGGTCTGCAGCGGATAGGGCGCGCCGGCCATCAGGTGGGCGAACCGTCCAAAGGTCGAATCTTCCCCAAGTTCCGCGGCGACCTCCTGAGCGCGGCTGTGGTCGCACGGCGCATGTTCGAAGGCGCGGTCGAGGAGACGCGGGTGCCGCGCAACCCGATCGACGTGCTGTGCCAGCAGATCGTTGCCGTCGTCGCGAGCGACGAGGCGGGCTCGACGGTCGACGACATCACCACCATGGCTCGCGGCTCGTACCCGTTCGCCGACATCACCGACGACGTCATCACCGGCCTGCTCGACCTGCTCAGCGGCCGCTACCCGAGCGACGAGTTCGCCGAGCTGCGCCCCCGAATCACGTGGGACCGCCTCACCGGCAAGCTCACGGCCCGGCCCGGCGCGCGCCTGCTGGCCGTCACCAGTGGCGGCACCATCCCCGATCGAGGCCTGTACGCCGTCACTACGCCCGAGGGCACCAAGGTCGGGGAACTCGACGAGGAGATGGTGTTCGAGAGTCGGGTGGGCGAGACGTTCCTGCTCGGTGCATCCACCTGGCGCATCGAGGACATCACGCCGGACAAGGTCGTTGTGACTCCTGCGCCTGGCGTGCCCGGCAAGATGCCGTTCTGGCATGGCGACAAGCTCGGTCGCCCGTTCGAGCTGGGCCGTGCGATCGGCGAGTTCACCCGCACGCTCGAACACCTCGACGATTCGACACTGGCGACGACGTACGCGCTCGATCCCCTCGCCATCCGAAACCTGAAGGCCTACGTCGAAGAGGAGCGCGAAGCCACGGGCAACTCATTGCCGACCGATCGCCAGATCGTCGTACAGCGCTTCCGTGACGAACTCGGCGACTGGCAGATGTGCGTGCTGTCACCGTTCGGCGCGCAGGTCCACGCACCCTGGGCCATGGCAATGGAAGCGCGCATACGAACCCGTCTGGGCATGGAGGCGCGAGCCATCTGGAGTGACGACGGAATCATCGTTCGCCTGCCGGAGGCCGACGATGCGCCGTCGGCCGATTACGTCCTCATCGACCCCGACGAGCTCGACGAGCTGCTTCTCACAGAAGTCGGCAACTCGGCATTGTTCGCAGCCCGGTTCCGGGAGAACGCGGCCCGAGCGCTGCTGCTCCCCCGACGCCGCCCAGGCACCCGCACACCGCTTTGGAAGCAGCGGCAGAAGTCGGCCGACCTGCTGAAGGTGGCGAGCCGCTATGGCAGCTTCCCGATCCTCCTGGAGACCTACCGCGAATGCCTGCGCGACGCGTTCGACGTGCCCGCGCTCACCGGCCTCCTGCACGACATCCGCTCCCGCAAGATCCGAGTCGTGAGCCTCGACATGGCCCACCCGTCGCCGTTCGCGTCGTCGCTCGCGTTCGGCTACATCGCCAACTTCATGTACGACGGCGACGCACCGCTGGCCGAGCGTCGGGCAGCCGCGCTAGCGCTCGACCGCGACATGCTGGCCGAGCTCCTCGGCTCGGAGGAGCTGCGCGAGCTCATCGACCCGCGGGCGCTTGCGGCGGTCGAGGACGAATTGCAGTGCCTCGATCCGCGCCGGAATGCGCGCACGGTCGATGCCGTGCACGACCTGTTGCGGAAGCTCGGCGACCTGTCGCTGCGGGAGCTGGCGGCGCGCTGCGAGGGCGGCGTAGCCTTCGCCGAGCAGTCGATCGGCATACTGGTCAAAGCCCGCCGTGCCGCGTTCGTACGCATCGCCGGCGCCGACCGCTACATCGCAGCCGAAGACGCCGGGCGCATCCGTGAGGCCGTGGGCGCAAGCGTGCCGCCGGGCCTGCCCGATGCGTTCCTGATCTGGGAGGGCGGCGATCCGGCCGATCCTTCCGACCCCGCGGGCGCGCTCGGTTCGCTGCTCGTCCGTTACGCTCGGACGCACGGGCCGTTCACCTCGTCGGATGCCGCCACGCGCTTCGGTGTGGCCGAAGCCATCCTCGAGCGCTGTCTGCTGCGGCGGGGCGACTCGGGCGGCATCCTCAGCGGTGAGTTCCGGCCCGACGGTGTCACCCGCGAGTGGTGCGATCCCGATGTCCTGCGGAGCCTGCGGCAGCGTTCGCTGGCCGTGCTGCGCAAGGAGATCGAGCCCACGTCTGCCGACGCACTCGCGCGCTTCCTGCCCGACTGGCACGGAGTCGGTGCCGCGGTCGTCAGCGGCGGGGTCGACCGGCTCTACGAGATCGTCGGTCAGCTACAGGGCTTCGCGCTCCCGGCGTCGGTGCTCGAACGTGACATCCTTCCCGCTCGCTTGCCTCGGTACACGCCCCGGATGCTCGACGAACTGCTGAGCGCGGGCGAAGTCGTCTGGGTCGGGGCCGGCTCGATCGGTCGTGACGATGGAAAGGTGGCGCTTTACCTCCGTGATCAGGCAGCCCTTCTCGTGCCCTCCGGTCGGGAGGTCGGCCATGCCGATCGGCCGGCCGACCCCGAACATGAACGTCTCAGGGCCACTCTTGCCGCGCGGGGAGCGTGCTTCTTCCGGGAGTTGCACGGCATGAACGACCTTCGCACGCTCGATGCACTGTGGGATCTGGTGTGGGCGGGCGAGGTCACGAACGACTCGTTCAACGCAGTGCGGGCACTGGCGCCGGCGAGGCGAGGGTCGAAGTCACCGGTTGCGGCGGGGACGCGGCGTGCCGGTCGGCCGCGGCTGTCGAGCCTCACCGCGCTCGGGCCGCCGAAGGCGCAAGGCCGGTGGTCGCTGGTGGCGCGCGAGCTTGGCCGGGAGCTCCCGGTGGTGCACGAGGTCGGCGCTTCGAGCGGGTCGCTGCGGACGATCACCGTCCTCGCCACAAAGCGCGAGCGCATCGCCGGCGCCCGGGCCGACGCAACCGAACGGCAGCACGCATTGGCCGTCACGCTGCTTGAACGCCATGGTGTGCTCACCCGAGAGGCCATCAGGGGCGAGGGGGTCACCGGTGGGTTCGCGGGCATGTACCCGGTCCTGAAGGCGATGGAGGAAGCCGGTCGGGTGCGGCGCGGCTACTTCGTGGCGGGGATGGGCGGCGCGCAGTTCGCTGTGCCGGGCGCGGTCGATCGTCTGCGGGCGTTCCGGGAACCGCCGGCTGAGCCCGAGGTCATCGCACTCGCTGCGGTCGATCCGGCGAATGCCTATGGCGTCGCCATTCCCTGGCCGGTGAAGGGCCCACAGCGGGCCGCGGGTGCGTACGTTCTGCTGGCCGACGGTCTGCCGAGCCTGTACCTGGAGAAGGGCGGCCGTAGCGCCGTCGCGCTGCGACCTTTCGACGGGGAGTGGGAACGACCGGTGATACGTGCACTTACGAATATGATCGGCCCGGACGACGATCGCGACCGGCACATCCGGTTCAAGCGGCTCGTGCTCGAGACCGTGCCGGACGAGCTGGTCGCGTTGCTCAAGGAGCACGGTTTTGTGCCGACTCCGAAGGGGCTCGCGAAGTACGCCTGAGTCGATGGCGGCAGGCACCGGACCGACGACGCCCGACACGCCCGCTCAGGCCGCCGCCCGCGTCCGCCGGAGCAGCGGATCCAGCAACCCGAGCGTGCGGTCGGCAATGCGCAGCACACGCCCTGCCGCACCCGGCGTTTCCGAGTCGACGAGGTTGCCCATCACCGCAAGCGTGATGTCGGCCACCGTCTGTGTGCCGACGGCGATACGCAGGCCCGGCCGCAGCAGCCACGGGTGGCCGATGACGAAGCTGAAGCGGCGCCCCGTGCGGAGGAATGAATCGAAACGCGCGCCGACCTCATGGTCGTACCGCGCGGGCGCCGTCGCCGGGTCGTCGAGGAAAAGGTCAGCAGCGAGCATTCCCGACTCGAGGCCGTAGTCGATGCCCTCGCCGTTCATCGGGTTCACGAGCCCAGCCGCATCGCCGATGGCAACCCAACCCGGGCCGTGGCGTCGCATCGTGCTCATCGGGAGCCGCCAGGCCCGCGGCCGTTCGAGATTCGGGCCGAGCGACCATGAGTCGCGGACAAGGTCGCGGTAGCTGTCGAGGAGCGAGTTGAGGTTGAGCTTCTTGAAGCCCTTCATCGTCGAGAGCGCGCCGACACCGATGTTGACCGTCCCATCACCGGCCGGGAACGTCCATCCGTAGCCGGGGACCGGGGTGCCCTGTTCATCCTTCAGGGTGAGGCACGACTCGAGGTGACGGTCAGCGTGGCGGGGCGACTCGGCGTAGGTGCGGATGGCCAAACCGAACGGCTCGTCGGGCACCCGACCGGCACCGAGCATCCGGGCCACGGTGCCCTGAGCGCCCGCAGCCACGACGACCATGTCGCCGCGCCACTTGCGACCGCAGGCCGAGACCCCGACGACGCGATCTCCCTCGATGATCGGCACGGCCTCGTGCTCGTACAGCATCGTTGCGCCAGCCTCGGCCGCGGCATCCATCAGGAAGGCGTCGAACCGCCGCCGCGGCCACACCGCGCCGTGGGCCGGGAACCGCGAGGTGGCCGGCCAGTCGAGCTCGCGGACCTTGCGTCCGGCGATCATCCGCAGCCCGTCGATGCGGTGCGCGCCCTCGACGCCGAGCTTCAGCTCCCGCATCGCACCAACTGCCCGGGGGGTGAGGCCGTCGCCGCAGACCTTGTCGCGGCCGTAGGCCCCCTTCTCGAAGACCGTCACCTTGGCACCCGCGTTCGCGGCGCGGATCGCCGCGGCCGCGCCGGCCGGGCCGCCTCCGATCACGAGTAGCTCACTTCGCTCCACGGCGTCAGTCTCGCCGCTCCGGCGTCACTACCCCACACTTCGCCAGCTCGCCCGGCAGGGCCCCCGTCCAGTTCGCTTTCGCTCCGGCGACGTCCGTCTCGATCACGATCGTCGTCCCGCCGACATGCAGCGGCGTCGAGATGGCGGTGACCGT
>JAYTFI010000644.1:0-1604 GCA_043734485.1 Acidimicrobiales bacterium
TGTTCGTCGCCGCGGCGGTGGCTCTGGTTTTCGCCATCGCTGCCTCGCGGCGCCTGTCGGGCAGTGCCGTGTCGGGTGCACCCGCCGTGCTTGCGTGACGCGAACTTCGCCTGGGGGTCCCAGCCGCCCAGGTGAGATCCATCACATCAACACGCCCCTTGGGCGGCGGTCACGGTCGCCGATTCGTTACACGGCGGACATTCGCGGTCGTGTCGCGTCCCAAATCCGCCGCGCTCAACTCAGCGGGCCGCACCGACGAAGCCCCTTCCTGGCGTGGCCCCAACCGTTCGCGAACCCGTGAGCGGCCCTGCGACTGCCGTCGCTTCGACGACGATCGATTCCGGGCGCGGCGGATCGGGACATCGAATCACCAAATATGCCACGTATCGTGACGAAAATCGACCCGTCAACGCCGTTTTTGCCACGAACCGTGACATTCACGACCATCCCCTCGTGCCGATCTGCCGCGCTCCGTCCGGTGCGCGTGACGATCCGCCGCGCTCCGTCCGGTGCGCGTGCCGAACCGCCGCGCTCCGTCCGGTGCGTGTGCCGATCCGCACGCCGCCCGGAAAACCGGCGATTGGCACGACGCGCGCGAACAGCGGTGCCAAAGCGCTCGGAGTGGATGAAAATCAGGCGGAGTGGATGAGCACGCCGCGGAGGTTCTTGCCGGCGTGCATGTCGGCGTAGCCCTCGTTCACCGTGTCCAGGGTGTAGGTGCGGGTGACGAGTTCGTCCAGCTTGAGCTTGCCGCTGCGGTAGAGGTCGAGCATCCACAGGATGTCCCGCGACGGGCTTGACTCGCCGAACAACGAGCCCTGGATGCGCTTCTGGAACAAGGTGAGCTCGCCGATGGAGATTGGGATGCCGACCTCCAACAGATTCCCGAGGCCGGTGACGACGACCGTTCCGGCCTTGCGGATCGCAGCGAACGCCTGGGCGACATGCTCACCTTTTGTCACACCGACTGTCACAATTGCGGAGTCGGCACCCTGGCCGTTCGTGACGCTCTGGGCGAACGCCGTGGCCTCCTCCATCGTGGCGAAGGCGTGTGTGGCACCGAACTCCTGCGCCTTCTCCCGCTTGAACGCGACCGGATCGACAGCGATCACATAGCTCGCGCCCGCATGGGATGCGCCCTGCACCGCGTTGATGCCGATGCCACCGATGCCCATGATGATGACCGTCTGGCCTGGAAAGACCTTCGCCGAGTTCACCGCCGAACCCCAACCCGTGCCGACGCCACAGCCCACCAGGCACGCCTTCTCCAACGGAAGGTCCTTCGCCACCTTCACGGCGGACGCCACGTCGATCAGCGAGTGCTCCGCGAAGGTCGAGATGCCGCACATCTGACCGACCGGCTGGCCGTCGAGCGTCATGCGAAACGACCCGTCGGGACGCGAACCGCTGAGCAGTGTGGCCCCGAGATCGCACAGGTTCTGCATGCCCGACGCACACCAGCGACACCTCCCGCAGCCCGGCAGGAACGACATGACCACATGGTCGCCGACCTCGAAGCCAGCTGTGTTCGGCCCGACCTTCTCGACGATGCCGGCACCCTCGTGGCCCCCGGCGAACGGGTAGACGCCTACGGGGATGTCACC
>JAYTFI010000645.1:0-2226 GCA_043734485.1 Acidimicrobiales bacterium
AGGACGAGGCCACCGAGGAACGCAACACCACGGGAGCTCGCCAGCCGGGCCGTGTCGGCCCCGGAGCGCCCGGCGATGCGTTTCGGCAGGGCGGTGAGCAGTGCGTTGACCTTGGCCGAAAGCCCGAAGTCCTTCGCGGCATCGCCGAATCGGTCGGATCGTTCGAGCGATCGGGCCGCCGCGCCACCGGTCTTCTGCAAACGCCCGAGCTCTCCGCGGAGCTCTGCGAACACCTGGAACGTGCTCGTACCGACCGCTCCGAGCACGGTCAGCACCGTGATCGCCCGGGCGACCGGGAGCGGAACACGGCGCAACCACCAGCGAACCATGGCGGAGACGAACATTGCGGCGACAGCCGCGGCGACGAACCAGCCGATCACTCGCACCGACCGCTGGACGATGTTGGCGGCACCGAGGGCGACCCCACCGCCGACGACCACCGCAGTCATGACGGCCGGCGTGAGGGTCAGCGGGGCACGGGGTCGCCGCGCGGGCTGACCCTCGTGAAGTGCGCCGTCGGGGAACATCCTGCGGGGAGCCATAGCGTCCTCAGCCGGTTGGTGGCCCGTCGGGACCGTGAACTGATGCGACGTTGTCATCCGACTCGCGCAGCACCTGTCCGAGCTGCTCCATGGCCTGGCGGAGCAGCCGTGACACGTGCATCTGGCTCACGCCCACGATCTCGGCGATCTCCGACTGCGAGCGCTCGTCGTAGAACCGCAACTCAACGATCTTGCGGGTCCGTTCGGACAGCAACGGCAGTAGCGCCTCGACGGTGCGCCGGGAATCCACCTTCTCCAGGTCGGCCTCGGCGCCGGCGGATGCGAACTCACGTGAATCGCCCGACCGACGGTCCGAGCCGCCCGTGGAGCCAGTGTCGAGTGACGATGCCCGGAACGCCGCCCCAGCCTCCATCGCTTCGAGCACCTGTTCACGCGTCAGCCCGACACGAACGGCCACCTCATCGATCGTCGGCGATCGTCCGAGCTCCTGGTGGAGCTCGGCTACCGACGGCGCGAGGCGTTGCGAGAGCTCCTGCAGCCCGCGAGGCATCCGGACGCTCCACACCGTACGGAAATGACGGCGGAGCTCGCCCAGGATGGTCGGGGTGGCGAAGCTGATGAACGCCACACCGCGCTCCGGGTCGAAGCCCTCGACGGCTTTCAGTAGGCCGATCTGGGCGACCTGGATGAGGTCGTCCAACTCGGCTCCACGGTCGCGGAAGCGACGGGCGAGCCCGATTGCGATCCCTTGCGCATCCGCCACGATCGCATCGCGAATGGATCGGTCACCGTTCGCCTTGTAGCGGCGGAACCGTTCCAACTCAAGCGCCTTGGCCTCGCGGCGGGGGTCGACGCGCTCGTGCTCGCCGTCGGGCGCGATTGTGTCGGACGGAACCGCTCCGTTCGGTTCGCCGACGGTCACCTCACCGCCGCCGGCGCAGCTTTACGGAACCCGGCCTGGACTTCCGTGCCGCGAACCTCGAACGACGATGAGTCGACCAGGGCCTCGAGGATCTGTGCAGCCAGTGGGTCCACGACGACGGAGGCGTGGTTCGCTTCCGCCGGTGCTGAACTGCGCACGCGCAACTCACCTTCGTGCAGCAGTACTTCGATCGAGACGGAGCCGCCGGGCGTCGTCATGCTCATCACGGTGTTGATCAGCTCGTCCGCCGCGATGCGCAGGTCCTCGACCGTATCGAAGTCGAAGCCGGCGTCCGCAGCCATGGATGCGACGACAAGGCGCACTAGCCGAAGGTACGACGCCTCGGCGGGTACCGACAGCACAACGGGCGGTCCAGGTGCGATCGACATCGTTCCTCACTGGGTCTCGTTGGGTGCAAACGGGCTCCCGGCGCGGCTGCGTCTGGGAACGGGTCTCTACGAACGTACTCGGATCAGGGCCGGCTCTTGTTGCAGGTCCATCGATCGAGGTTTACTGGCCGGTAGGGAGGGTATGTCACACGGGTGCGGCGTCTTCGAGCCGCGAATCATCGAAAGGAAATCGAGCTATGAAGACCTCCGACAAGTCGAAGCACAACACCCACGGTTTCACCGTTCCCGGTATGAAGCCGGACGACGGTGCCGCTGTCGCCGAAGTTCTGCAGAAGCGTCTCATCACGCTGATCGATCTCTCGCTGACGCTCAAGCACATCCATTGGAACGTGGTCGGCCCGACGTTCATCGGCGTGCACCAGATGCTCGATCCGCAAGTCGCCGGCGTCGC
>JAYTFI010000646.1:0-4375 GCA_043734485.1 Acidimicrobiales bacterium
CAGGAATTCCACAAGGACGTCGTCATCGATATGGTCTGCTACCGCAAGCACGGCCACAACGAAGGCGACGAACCCCGCTACACGCAGCCGCTCATGTACGAGCGTATCGACTCGCGGCCCTCGGTCCGGGAGCTTTACACGACGAATCTGGTGGGCCGCGGCGACATCACGGTCGAAGAAGCGGCCGAGCACATCGCCGACTTCGAGGCCCGCATGCAGGGCGCGCTCGACGAGACGCGCGCCGAAAAAGAGACAGCGGTCGGCCATCGCGAGGCCGCCAACGCCGGCGATGCCGTGAACCCGTTCGCCCCCATCGAAACCGGCGCTGCCCGGGCCATGCTCGACCGCATCGCCGCCGCAACGCATTCGTGGCCGGCGAGCTTCAACGCCCACCCGAAACTGGCCCGCCAACTCGAAACCCGCGCGCAGTCCTACGCGGCGACAGGAGAGGTCGACTGGGCTCTTGCGGAGGCCATGGCCTACGGCTCGATGGCGCTCGAAGGCACGAAGGTCCGCATCAGCGGGCAGGACAGCCGCCGCGGCACGTTCTCCCACCGCCAGGCCGTGATGGTCGACTCCGAGACGGGTGCCGAGTGGACGCCGCTCGCCAACCTCGATCCGGCGCAGGGTCGCTTCTCGATCTACGACTCGTCGCTTTCGGAGTACGCGGTGCTCGGGTTCGAGTATGGATACACGGTCCACAATCAGGAAGCGTTCGTCGCGTGGGAAGCGCAATTCGGCGACTTCATCAACGGCGCGCAGATCATGATCGACCAGTTCCTCGTGTCGTCGGAGACGAAGTGGGGACAACAGAGCCAATTGACACTCCTACTGCCACATGGTTACGAGGGCCAGGGCCCCGAGCACAGCTCCGCCCGCGTCGAGCGATTCCTGCAGCTCTGCGCCGAGGACAACATCCGCGTCGTCAACTGCACCACCGCGGCGCAGCTCTTCCATGTGCTGCGCCGCCAGGTGCGCTCACCGATCCGCAAGCCACTCATCGTGATCGCGCCGAAGTCGGGGCTGCGGGCGAAGCAGACGCGCAGCAACATCAACGAGCTCGTCAGCGGTGCGTTCCGCGAGGTGCTCGACGATGCAACGATCGCCGATCCGAACGCCGTACGCCGCGTCGTGCTGTGCACGGGCAAGGTCGCCTGGGACGCGTTCGCGGCGCGTGACGCGGCCGGTGTCGGTCCTTCTGTTGCTGTCGTGCGGATCGAGCAGCTCTACCCGCTGCCGGTCGCGCAGATCGCCGACGTGCTGTCCCGCTATCCGAACGCCTCGCAGGTCGCGTGGTTGCAGGAGGAGCCGGAGAACCAGGGCGCATGGCTGCATGTGCAGCGACCCTTGTACGAGCTCACGCTGGCCGACGCGTCGAGCGGGCGGAGCCTGCGGGTGGTCGCCCGACCAGCCTCCGGCAGCCCGGCGACGGGTAGCCATCATCAGCACGACCATGAGCTGGACATGCTGAAGGAAGGCGTCGTCGGCGGGCTGTAAGCCTGCGATTCATCAACAGTGAGAGGGCCACCTACCAGAGTATTCCCCTGTGTATGCGGGCTGATGCTTCTCGGTCAGAATTCTATGAATGGGTGAGTCGTCCTTCACTAGTGACAGCGTCTCGATCGTACTGGCTTGCCTTGCAGGCGATGGCGGATGCGGGCATCGTGTCGTGCTATTGCTTCTTATGTCGAGATCTTTTACAATTTGGGAGGATACCTTTCGTTCTCGGGTATCAAAACCCGGTCGAAATGATCGAGTAGTAGCAATCAACCGAAGCCGGGTAAGTCGGCTGTCCGGAAACAGCAGTGCATCCCAGCTCGATGATCGGGGATTCGATGGAACGTACGTTGAAGGTGTTTGCGACCGGCAGTGACCAGCGCAAGGTGGCCGACGCGGTGACCAAGGTTGTCGAACACTACGACGCGTTCGTGGTCGCGGAGGCCACCGCACCGCAGACGAAGGAACTGCAGAAGCAGTTTCTGGTCGAAGACATCACCGACCAGTACACGATCCCGGTCGGTGGCGCGATGTCCGGACCGATTGACACCGAGATTCCGAGGCTGATGGCGAAAGGGCGCACGGCATCGCATCCCGCATACAAGGGGGCGAAGCAGCTCACGCCGGGTGCGCACCACTATCTGGTGCAGTTCCGGGGCCCGGTGAAGGATGCGTGGCTCGCCGACGTGAGGAAGGCCGGTGGCGACGTCGTCGACAGCCATGCCGGCTTCGCGGTCGTCGTGCGGGCGAACGAGAAGCAGATCGCTTCCATCGTCGCGCTGCCGAGTGTGCGCTGGACGGGCCATCTTCCGCCGCAGGCTCGAATCGAGGTTTCGGATCCTGACGCTCCGGCACTTCCGCGCACGCGCCTGCTGCCGAGCACGCTCGTGGTCGAGTTCTTCTCGGACGCGCAGGCAAGAGCGGCGAAGGCGGAGCTGCGAAAGCTCGGTCTGCGGGTGATCACCGCCGAATCGTCGGGCACCATCTTCGTGGTCGAGCAGCCCGAGTCGACGGCCGCGGCGAAGCGGCGCCAACTCGATCGTGTGGCGGACATTCATGGTGTGCGAGTCGTCCGGCGCAAGGCGATCAACCGGATCAGCAACAACGTCGCTGTGAAGATCATGAGCGGGGGGCCCGACGCGATTCCCGTGGCGGGCCTCGACGGTGAAGGGGAGATCATCGGCATCTGTGACACCGGGCTCGACACCGGGTCGGTGCAGACCGCGCATCCCGACTTCGCCGGACGCGTGCGGTTCCTGACCAGCTATGCCGTGACTTCCGACTACAGCAGTTACATCCGCAATCCCGGTGCCGACGACGGTGCTGCAGATCTCGATTCGGGGCATGGCACGCATGTCGCCGGGTCGGCGGTCGGCGATGGATCAGCGAGCGCCTCCATCGCCGGTCAGGCTCCCATCCGTTCGCTGGCGTACAAGGCACAACTGGTCTTCCAGGCGGTGGAGCAAGCATTGGACTGGAGGAACCTGGGCGATCTCGAGCGCAACGGCCGTTACGCACTAGCGGGCATCCCGGCCGATGTGTCGAGGATCTTCGACGAGGCGTACCGGCACGGTGCGCGGATCCACTCGAACTCCTGGGGTGGCGGCGATCCCGGCGCGTACGACGCGCAGAGCCGCCAGCTCGACCAGTTCGTTTGGGACCATCCGACGATGTGCATCCTGGTCGCGGTTGGCAACGACGGCACCGACAACGACCGCGATGGCAGGATCAATCTCGGGTCCGTCACATCCCCGGCGACGGCGAAGAATTGCATCGCCGTCGGAGCGTCCGAGAACCTGCGGCGGCAGTTCGATTCGGACACCTACGGATCGTTCTGGCCCCTCGACTATCCCGTCGCTCCGTACAAGAACGCGCCGATGGCCGACGACCCAGGACAGGTCGTGGCGTTCTCAAGTCGAGGCCCGACGGCGGACGGTCGCATGAAGCCCGACGTCGTCGCCCCCGGCACGTGGATCCTGTCGACGAAATCGACGATGTTGAGTCCAACCGCCAACGGTTGGAAGCCGTTTTCCCCTTCGCCGAGGTACTTCTACATGGGCGGTACGAGCATGGCGACTCCGCTCACGGCAGGTGCGGTGGCCGCTCTTCGACAGCACGTGCGACGAGACCACGGGATCGCGCAGCCGACGGCCGCGCTGTTGAAGGCGGTCGTCATCGCGAGTGCCGACCGTCTGGCGAACACGGCACCGGCGGGCACCGTGGTGGACCCCCACCAGGGTTTCGGGCGCGTGAACGTCGCGGCCATTGCCACGCCCGCGGCCGGTGTCGCGGTCGTGCTGCAGCAGAACCGCAAAGTAGTGACCGGGGCGGTGAGACGTACGAAGGTCATAGTCACGGGGTCGAACAAGCCGCTGAAGGTCGTGCTCGTCTACAGCGACTTTCCAGGCACGCAGCTCGTCAACAACGTGAACCTCATCGTCCATTCGCCGAACGGTGACGTCTTCGTCGGTAACCAGGTCGACGGAGCGCCACCGAACTTCGACAGCACCAACAACGTCGAGGTGGTCTCGATCCCAAGTGCCGCGGCCGGCCAGTGGACCATAGAGGTGATCGGCTCGAACATCCCACGTGGCCCGCAGCCGTTCGCGCTGGTCGTTCTCGGTCGAATCGCCTGATTGTCGGGGCGCGACCGGACGCGTGCTCCCGCCACTAACGAAGGCCCGCAAGCGACAAATCGGCAACGGGGTCGTATCCCATTGACGGTGAAGGTGCTGTTGCACTCCGCTCAGGTGGGCGCGATTCGCCCGCCCGTCAGAGAGGGAAGAACGATGGCAGACAGCATGACGCAGATCCGAATCGCCGGAGCCGTCGGCGCGAAGCGAAACCTCGCGATACTCGGCGACGGGTTCACCGGGCC
>JAYTFI010000647.1:0-1941 GCA_043734485.1 Acidimicrobiales bacterium
CCGACGCCAACACCGAACAGGAACCGGCCCGGCGCAATCTGGCTCAGCGAATTCACCTGCCGGGCGACCGGCACCGGATGGCGCAACGGCAACAGATAGACAGCCGTTTGTACTTCGAGGTCACTCAACGACGCGAGGGCCGTCGCCTGCACCAGACCGTCGAAGCCTCGCCCGCCGTGAAACGAGACGTGATCGCCGACACAGACGCGATCGATGCCGCTCGCCTCGATGTCGGCGACGCCTGCGCGCAATGAAGCGGCTCCCCGTTCGAACAGCCCGTGCGGCGGCCTGATGCCGACAGTCAACGATGCGGCGGTCAACGATGCGGCGGTCATGATGCGGCGGTCATGAACTACAACCGCTCGATGATGGTGCCTGTGCCAACTCCGCCGCCGCAGCACATCGACACGAGCGCATAGCGGCCACCCGTGCGCTCGAGTTCGTACAGCGCTTTGGTGAGCAGGATGCATCCCGTACCACCAAGCGGATGGCCGAGTGCGATTGCTCCCCCGTTCGGGTTGACCTTGTCGAGATCGGCCCCGACCTCTTTGGCCCACGCCAGCACAACCGAGGCGAACGCTTCGTTGATCTCGAACACGTCGATCTCGTCGAGGTGCAGGCCCGACCGCTTCAGCAGGTGACGCGTTGCAGGCATCGGCCCGGTCAGCATCAGCACAGGGTCACTGCCGACGAGCACCGAATCGACGATGCGGGCGCGAGGCTTCAAACCCAACTGCGCGGCTCGTTGCGACGATGCCAGCAGCAGCGCGGCTGCTCCGTCGGCGATCTGCGACGACGTGCCGGCCGTGTGCACCGCGTCGGCGTCGGCAAGGTTCGTGCGCAACCCGGCCAGGCCGACGAGCGACGTGTCCCTCATGCATTCGTCGCGCTCGAAGCACGTGGCGTCGATGTCGATGGGCACGATCTGACCGTCGAAGCGACCCTCGGTCCACGCCAGCGCGGCCCGGTCCTGCGACGATTTCGCAAACACCTCCGTGTCGGCCCGGCTGATGCCCCACCGGCGGGCGATTCGATCGGCACCCTGGAACTGGCTGGTCGCCTCGTAGTGTTCTACGTAGGTACCCTCGCGGGGCATGCCGAGCGTACGATCGGTCAGCGAAGAACCCATGGGAATGCGCGACATCGTCTCGACCCCGCACGACATGGCCACGTCGATCAGTCCGCTGGCCACCATGCCGTGGGCCAGTGTGGTCGCCTGCTGCGACGACCCGCACTGCACGTTCACGGTGCTGGCCGGCACCTCCAACGGCAGGCCAGCCGCGAGCCAGGCGTTGCGGGTGACGTTGCTGCTCTGCGCACCCACCTGTCCGACGCAGCCGCCGACCACCTGCTCGATCGCGTCGGGCGACACACCGGTGCGATCCAGCACCGCCCGCTGCACGGCGCCGAGCAGGTCGTTCGCATGCAACGGCGACAGACTGCCGTTGCGGCGTCCGACAGCGGTTCGAACGGCATCAACGATCACGACATCAGCCATGGTGGCCCCCCTCAAATCTCAGCGGGCCACCTACTGGCCGCGCATGTTTCTACAGCGTACAATCACACTGATGTCATCGTCCACCGCTCGTAGCAAACGCGCCAGGATCGCGCCCTCGGCGAGCGCCGGCGCAAAGGCTTCCGATCGGCTGACGCTGGACCAGATCGTGACCGCCGCGGTGCGTTTGACGAAACAGCACGGCCTCGGCAACCTCACCATGCGAACGTTGGCCGACGAGCTGGGCGTCACTCCGATGGCGACGTATTACTACGTGCACAACAAGACCGAGCTGGTCGACCTGGTGATCGAGGCCGTGATGTCGGCGGTGCCCGTGCCCGATCCAGCGGTCGGCGCGTGGTCCGAGCGGATGTGGCAGTTGAACCGCGACAGTCGGAAGGCAATAGCGGCCCACCCCGGTCTGGCCGAAGCCTTGCTCGACCGTC
>JAYTFI010000648.1:0-7206 GCA_043734485.1 Acidimicrobiales bacterium
GGCTGACCGCCTCCTCAGCATCTGCGCGGCTCCCGAACCCCGCCACGGCAGCTGGCCGCCTACTCGGCCCAGGCCTTCACCTGTTCGAAGATATTCATCGGGTCCTCGCCCACAACGTTGATGTTGAGGTAGCTCACCCCGACCTCCTTGTAGACGGCGATGCGCTCCCGGACGTACCCGGGATCTCCGCAGAGGGTGGCCATGTCGAGGTACTCGTCGGGCACCTTGGAGATAGCCTCCTCGCGTTTGCCCGACAGGAACAGGTCCTGGATCTCCTTGGCCTCGTCGACCCAGCCGTAACGCTGGAACAGTTCGTTGTAGAAGTTCTTGTCGCGTGCGCCCATCCCGCCGACGTAGAACCCGACATTGGCCCGGGTGGCCTCGCGCGCCTCGCGCACCTCCGGGCCATTGCCGAGCGCGACCGTGCCACCCGCCATGATCTGCAGCGGCGCAAGATCCGCACTGCGCTTGGCCGCGCCGGCCTTCAGCGATTCGCCCCACACCTGGTGGAAGCGGTCCGGAACGAAGTGGATCGGCTGCCAACCCTCGGCGACCTCAGCCGCGAGCTCGACGTTCTTCGGGCCGATGGCAGCGATCCAGACCGGGATGTCCTGACGCAGCGGCTTGGCCGTCAGCTTGAGCGGCTTGCCGAGTCCGGAGCCACCCTTCTCAGCGGAGAGCGGGAGCTGGATCGTCTTGCCGTCGTAGGTCAGGGGCTGGCGGGACCAGACCTTGCGGCACACCTCGATCGTCTCGCGCGTGCGCTGGATCGGGCGGTCGAAGGGCACGCCGTGCCAGCCTTCGATGACCTGCGGACCGGAGCTGCCCAGACCGAGGTGAAAACGACCGTTGGATAGTGAGTCGATGGTGGCCGCGGTCTGGGCGATGAGCGCCGGCGTGCGCGAATAGACGGGGATGATGCCCGTCATCAGCTCCAGCGTCGTGGTCTGTCCGGCCAGGTACGCAAGGGTCGAGACGAGGTCGTACCCGTAGATCTCGCCCGACCACACGAGGTCGACGCCGGCCGACTCGAGTTCTTTGGCCTTGCGGGCGAAGCGGACCGGGTCACCGTCGTAGCCGAGGGTCGTGGAGATCTTCATGCACAGATACTCGGCGCGTCCGGCGCCGTTGTCGAACCCGCGCTAGACCTAAGGATTCTCGTCGAGGCTCCTCGGGAGGATGCGCAACGGCAGCTGCCGCGGCCCTCGCACCTGTCCGCCCGACCAGCGGACGCGGGCAGGGTCGGCGATTTCGAACTCCGGGAATCGGGCCATCCAGCACTCGAGCGCGACGGTAAGTTCCATGCGGGCCAGGTTCGACCCGAGGCAGCGGTGGATGCCGAGACCGAACGCGAGGTGTCGGTTGATCTCCCGGTCGATGAGCACCTCGTCGGCGCGCTCGAAGACCCGGGGATCGCGGTTGGCGGCCGGGAACGGGAGCAGCACCCATTGATCCTTCTCCAGCAGCACATCGGCGATCTCGACCGGCTCCTTCACGATGCGGGCCATGGTGACGGGCGCATAGGCGCGAAGGAACTCTTCGGTGGCAGTCGTCATCAGCGACGGATCGGCGGCCAGACGGCGGCGATCCTCCGAATGCCCGGCGAGGTGGAACAACGACGCCCCGATTGCGCTCCACGTCGTGTCGATGCCGGCAATCAACAGGAGGATGACGGTGCCGACGATGTCGCCCGGCTGGAGTCGACGGCCATCGACTTCGCAATCGAGCAGGTACGAGATGAGGTCGTCGCGCGGGTTGGCGACATGGTCCGCGACGTGCTTCTCGATGTACGCGTCGAGCTCTCCGAATGCTGCGCCCCGCGCCTCGGCCGTGGCGTAGACATCCTCGATGACGGCGTGGATGAACTTCCGGAAGAGCGCGCCGTCCTCCAACGGCAGCCCGAGCATCTCTGCGATCACGGCCGGCGGGATGTTGCCCGCATACTCGTCGGCGGCATCGACCACGTCACGTCCGCCGGCGACGTCGACTTCGAGCTTGTCCAGCAACGCCTCACATAGCTGGCGGGTGGCCGGTCGCAGCGACTCGATCGCACGCGGGCTGAACGGTGGCAGCAATGCTCTGCGCGCATACTGGTGGTAGGGCGGGTCGGACGTGATGGGCGGCGCCGGACCGATCGGCCCGTCGCCCTCCACGATGGCGTTGCTCACGAGCACGACCTTCGACGTGAAGTGTTCCGTGTCGTGGGCGATTGCGGCAATGTCCTCGTGCCGGGTCGGCAGATACACGCCGTTGTACCGATCGGAGTGAGCAATCGGGCAGCGCTCGCGGAGGTCGTCCCAGATGGGGAACGGATCCGCGGCCCAGGCCGGATCGGCATGGTCGAAGTCTTTGGCCCAGTCCGACACCGTGCTCATCGGTAGACCGTGCTCATCGGTAGACCCCGTGCTCATGCGGTCGGCTCCTTGTACTGGTCACGTAGTTCGCGCTTGATGATCTTGCCACTAACCGTCTTGGGTAGCTCATCGACGAAGATGACCCGCTTCGGCTTCTTGTAGCCGGCCAAGCGGTCACGGGCAGCTCCGATGATGTCAGCTTCTGTCGCCTTGTGCCCGGGCCGCAGCACGACGATCGCAGTGACGTTCTCGCCCCAGACCGCATCGGGCAGCCCGACCACCGCGGCCTCGGACACCGCAGGATGCGCGTAGATTGCCTCTTCGACCTCGCGGCTGTAGACGTTCTCGCCGCCGGTGATGATCATGTCCTTCATCCGGTCAACGATGTAGAAAAATCCCTCCTCGTCGCGCCGTGCCATGTCACCGGTATGGAACCAGCCATCGTCGAACGATTTGGTGGTCTGCTCATCGTTGCGAAAGTAACCTTTGAACACCTGCTCACCGCGGATCACGATCTCGCCGACCACGCCGGGTGGACACTCCTGCATCTGCTCATCGACGACCTTCACATCGGCCAGGCACATCGGCGTTCCGCATGAACCGAGGAGGTACTCCTCGCCATTCACGGCCCGCTCGTGAGCCGACTTGGGAAAAGTGAGCACATTGCCGCCGAGCTCCGTCATCCCGAAGCCGGAGTACACGATGGGACCGAACCTGTTCAGGGCGGCCCGCAACACCTCGACGGGCATCGCCGCGGCGCCGTACCCGATGCCCCGAAGAGTGCCAAGCCCGTACTCCCTGATCTTCGGATGCTGGAGGATCATGTTCAGCATTGTCGGCGCCATGGACGTGACGGTGATTCCATGCCGGTCGACGAGCTTCATCCACAGCTCGGGCTCGAACAGCGGCGTCAGCACGATGCTCCCGCCCCGCATGTGATTCACCGGTACCGAGTAGCCCGACACGTGACACAGCGGAAACGCGACAAGGGCAACGTCGTCGGGTCGCGGTTCGTACTCGATCACCGACTCCACTACGGCGGTCGTGAGGTTTCGATGGGTGAGCATCGCTCCTTTCGGGAAGCCCGTCGTTCCGCTCGTGTAAAGCAGCCATGCGGTGGAATACTCGTCCACATCCCGGGGCGGTTCCTCACTGGAGGCACCACCGATCACGTCGGCATACGTCGGATAGCCGGACGTGCCGGCGTCCCCGATGACGATGACATGCTCGATCGTGGACACCTCGGACAGGAACGGCGCGATCTGCTCGAGGAACTTGGCCTGCACGAGCAGAACCTGCGCTTCGGCGTTGCCGAGGATCCACGCCCATTCACGTGGGTGGAGCCGCTAGTTGAGGAACGTCAGCGCCATTCCTGCGGCAGGAACGCCGTAGTAGCACTCGACGTATTCTGGAAGGTTCTCGGCCAGGATGGCGATGCGGTCGCCCGGGCCGGCAATCTCGCGCATGGCGTTGGCCACGCGCCAGGCCGCGGCGAGCATGTTGCCCCATCTCCCTGTTGACGAACCGGCCCATCGTCTACCAGCAACGTGCGAAGAGGTTCGAACTTGCTTCGGCCGTCGGCACACCACGCGACCGAGCGGTTCTTCGTGCGGTCGTAGACGACCCAACGGCAGTGGCTGTTGCCACGTGCCTTCTGGCGGACTCGTCGGCGATCGCGACGGCCTTCCGAGCGATGTGCGAGCCATCATCTCGGCCGGATCCGACCGGTCCGTGCTGCTCGTGGGCGCGGCCGGCCTGGACGGCGGCGGTCTCTGGCGGGCGCGGATCGGCTGAAGCGCAATTCTGCCATGCGATGTTTGACAAATCACTCAAATGGGCAGTGCCCCACGAGTGCCGACCCGGTTTGCCGAAATCCTCTCAATCGACACATCCAACGACGCGACCGCTACGAACTACCCGAGTCGGTTCAAACCAGAACTACTCATAGTGGTTCCTATAACACCTACAGCAAGGAGACCGGAACATGAGCATTGACCAGAAGGGTTTGCACGAGCTCTTCGAGCAATCCCAGGACCTACACGCCGATGCGATGCGGGAGGTGAAACCGGCTCTCGATGATCTCGCCGACCTCCGATCCGATCGCCTCCGCGGCATCGCCCCGACCCCCATGCTCCAGGCCGACACACCCCAACGCAGCCGACTCAGCCTGTCGCGTCTCCTCGGCGTCGGGGCCTTCGGAACTGCGCTTGCCGCGCTCGTGGCCCGACCCGCGTCGGCCGACGAAGCACTCGACGTCCAGATGCTGCAGACCGCATCGTCGCTGGAGGTGCTCGCAATTGCCACCTATGCCGCCGCCCTCACCCTCCCGTTCATCGCCGACGGCAACGCCGTCGTGAAGGCATTCGCGGAGACGACTATGAAGCAGCACGATGAGCATCGCGCTGCGTTCCAGGCGATGACCAAGGCGCTTGGCGGTGCGGTGCAGGAGACGGCGAACCCGAAGTACGGGCCGGTCGTGGAGTCGGCGAAGGCGACGCTGAAGGCACCGATCGACGTCGTGAAGCTGGCTGCCACACTCGAGCAGGTCGCAACCGAGACGTACCTCGCCGACCTCGCCATGTTCACTGACACCAAGGCACGCACTCTGACTGCGAGCGTGATGGGCGTGGAGTGCCAGCACCTCGCCACGTTGCGAGCCGTTGGCGCGCTGCTCGACGGCGGTGCTCCTGACCTGATCAAGATCCCACTCGGCGCCGATGTCGCCAAGCTGCCCGCTGCCGCCGGCAGTGTGGCCTTCCCCGACGCATTCGAAGGCGTCACGATGGCCAGCCCGGCCGAGGAAGGAGCGGTCAAGTGAACAAGACCCGCACCCGCCCAACCACCGATCCAACCACAAAGCCCACCGGTCCCATCCTCTCGCGTCGTTCGCTTCTCGGCGGCGCTGTCGCGCTGGGCGCAGGCGTCGTACTGTCCGCATGCAGCAAGGACAGCACAGCCGACACCACGCTCGCCGCCGACACCACGACCGCGGCGGCCGCGGATACAACTGCCGCTGCCGCGGCGGACACGACCGCATTGGCCGCCGACACCACCGCAGCGGCTGCAGCTGCTTCGGGCGACGCGGCCATCGCACAGCTGGCCGCAGGGCTCGAAGTCCTCGCGGTCGGCACCTACGGCGCTGCGCTCGACGCCGCCGGAGCCGGCAAGCTCGGCGACGTCCCGGCCGCAGTGGCGGAATTCGTCACCACGGCCAAAGCCCATCACCAGGCCCATCTCGATGCATGGAACGCCGTGCTGACAAAGGGCGGCCTCACCGCGGTCACCGAACCGAACGCCAAGCTGAAGCCGGTCGTCGACACGGCGTTCGCCGCCGTCACCGACGTGACCGGAGCGGCCAAGCTTGCTCTGCTACTGGAAGAGACCGCAGCCGCCACCTATCTCAGCGCTTCGCCGCTGCTGATGGACAAGGACGCGATCAAACTCGCCGGTTCCATTCAGGTCATCGACGCCCAGCACGCCGCGATCTTGCACTTCGTGCTCGGCGACTACCCGGTGCCGGACGTCTTCGCCAAGACGGACCTCGCCGCCAGCTGACCCTCCCCGGACGTCGCTCGCTGCGGCGCCGGTTCCCCCCAGACTTCCCGTGATATGCGCCCGGCTCCAACGCCGGGCGCATATCCGCGTCGGGTGGAAGTGCCCACCCACTACTGCTGGTAGCCCTCCACGACCGCCGGCGGGCGCACCGACGAAATTTCGGGGTCGGCTCCGAACTCACGACGGGCACGCCGCTGACGCAGCAGATCCCAACATTGGTCGAGCGCTACTTCGATCGCTTTGAGCCGTGCCCGATCGCCTTCGCTCACGCCACCGTCATGGCCGTCGCGTTCGATCCGGTGCTCCTCCTCGACCAATGCACCGATTCGCTCGGTCAGCTCTTTGTCGTTCATGTGTTGTTTCTCCGTTCCGGGTTCTGTATGGGGTTCTGTATGGGAGGGACACGCAACGCCGTGCTCCCGTGTCTACCCTGTGCCTGCGTGTCTACCCCGTGCCCGCGATGTCTACCCGTTACCTGCGCGGCACGCTGCTCGCGTGGCACGCTGAACAGATGTCCCGAACCCGCCAGCCCGGCCTGCTTCTCGGCGAATGGGCATGCCTCGGCGCGCTCGTCCACGAGCGGGCGCACGGATTCGCCGTCGCCAAGCGACTCGCCCCCGACGGCGACATCGGGCGGGTGTGGACGATGTCGCGGCCGCTGACGTATCGGGCACTCGACATCCTGGTCGAACACGGCATGATCCGCGCGGTGGCCGAGGTACCCGGAACGGCGGGCCCGAACCGCGTCATGCTGGCACCGACGCCGAAGGGCCGGGCCGCCATCAAGACCTGGCTGCGCACCCCCGTCAACCACCTTCGCGACATCCGGGGTGAGCTCCTGCTTAAGCTCGTGCTCGCAGATCTCGTCAGCGCTGACCCGGCACCGCTCATCGATGCACAGCTCGCCATCTTCTGCGACGTTCGAGACAGCTTCGGCAGTCCGACCCGGCGAACGTCGACGGCCGACGGTGATCCGGTCACCGCATGGCGCCGAGAGAACGCCAACGCTGCCGTACGCTTCCTCGCCGCGTTGGCCGCTCGCAAGGATTCATAGCTCTTGTCGACACACTCGTCGGACCGCACCACATGACCCAACAGCGACGCAGCCGACAAGGGCTTCCCTGGCCCGCCGTGGCCGTCGCCGCAATCGGGGCCGCGCTGTTCGTCATCCCTCTGGTCGCGCTGGTCGCTCGGGCGCCATGGAGCAACGCATGGACGCTCGCGAGTGCTCCCGAGGTCCGCACCGCACTGCGCCTGTCGCTCGTGTGCTCGCTCGCTGCGACCGCCATCTCTGTCG